>NZ_JBUEFZ010000012.1:0-200366 GCF_054963715.1 Streptomyces sp. STAM6
ACCCACAGCCAGCACGCCCGGTCGCCGCCGTGTCGTCCACAAATCAACGCAACGTGTGACACCTCGAACAACGAGACGCCCAACTCCGGGACGGCGATCGCACATCCGCTCACCGACCCGGACCCGACCGGGTTCACAAGACCGCCGAAAGGGGCGGCGCCCTCGGCGGTCCCGAGCCCACCGCCACGAGACGCTACGGCAGGGCAGGGAAGCTCCCCCGGCCTCGGAGTCGCCGCGACCGTATCCGGCGCCGCTCAGGAGTCGCGTCGGATATCCGGGAAGGCGGCCGGGGCTGTCGCGTTACTCGGGCCACCTTCTCCTCAATCGCACGCGTACCGCCCGGTGAGGTGACAGAGTGTCAGTGGACGCTGCCGGGCGGAAAGGAGTGTGACGTGGTGTTGAGGGCGACCGCTGAGCAGGAGGCGGCCCGGGAGGCGTTCGCCGCGGGTCGGGACCTGGCATTGGTGGCCGGAGCCGGTACGGGCAAGACGTCGACGCTGGTGCTGATGGGCTCGACGACCCGTCGGCGGGGTCTGTACGTGGCGTTCAACAAGCCGATCGCGGAGGAGGCCGGGGGCAGGTTCGGGCGCAACGTGGAATGCCGGACGTCGCATTCGCTGGCGCATCGGGCGGTAGGTCACCGGTTTCAGGGTCGTCTGGACGCCTCTCGTCACATGCCGTTGAAGCGTACGGCACAGTTGCTGGGACTGACTCGCGACGTGGCGGTGGGAAAGAGGCGCCTGAGGGCGACGACGCAGGCGCGACTCGTGATGGAAATGGTCCGGCGCTTCTGCTACAGCACCGATGAGCAGGTGGCGGCCCGGCATCTGGGGCCGGTGAACGGGCTGGATGACCAGGGCGCGCAGTATGTGGCGCAGGTACTCCTGAAGAAGGCGCGGTGGGCGTGGGAGGACATCTGTTCGCCGGAGGGACAGCTGCCGTTCCAGCACGATCACTACCTCAAGATGTGGGCGCTGACACGGCCGAGGCTGCCGGCGGACTTCGTGCTGCTGGACGAAGCGCAGGACACCAATCCGGTCCTGGAAGAGATCTTTCTGGCGCAGGACGCGCAGCGGGTCTGTGTCGGGGATCCGGCACAACAGATCTATGAGTGGCGGCATGCCAAGGACATCATGAGCGGATTTCCGGGGCACCAGCTCGAGTTGACACAGTCGTTCAGGTTCGGGCCGGCCATCGCGGAGGTTGCGAATCGGTGGTTACGGGCCGCTTCGTCCACGATGCGGCTGACCGGGCATGCCGCCGGGGCCTCGGGGCTGGGGCGGCTGGAGGTTCCCGACGCGGTGTTGTGCCGGGGCAACGCGGACGCACTCGCCGAAGTGCTGCGCTTCCTCGAGGAGGGTGTGCCGGTCGCGCTGGCGGGCGGGGGAAAGCCGCTGTTGAAGATCGCTGAGGCGGCGATCGATCTGCAGGCGGGCCGGCGGACCGCGCACCACGAGCTGTTCCTGTTCTCTTCCTGGGGTGAGGTGCAGGAGTACGCCGAGCAGGACTCCGCTGCCGCGGAACTGAAGGCGATCGTGGAACTGGTCGATACGTACGGGCCGCAGCGGATCATCGCGGCCGTCAACCGGATGGTCGACGAGGGTCAGGCCCGGGTGGTCGTGTCGACCGTTCACAAGGCCAAGGGCCGCGAGTGGCGCCGGGTGCGGATAGGCAACGGCTTCACGCCGGAGACGGAGGCGGGCCTGTCACGCGGCGTCCATCCGGCGGAGGCCCGCCTGATATACGTGGCGGTGACGCGGGCCCGCGAGGTGCTGGACACAACGGGGATCCAGTGGGCCGAGGCCCAGATCCGGCAGGCCCCGCGCGCCTCTGTCACCAGTACCGCGGAGGGTGTGCCGCTGGCTGCGCTGCCACTGACAGGCCAGTTGCAGTACCCGCGCTCGCCCATGTCCGTGTTCCTGAACCGGCATCTGCCGCGCACGGAGCGGGTGGTCGGCTCGTACCTGCAGCGGTCTCGTGGACTGCCGCCTGCGGTGCAGCCCATGGACGAGCGTCGCCCTGACTACGCGGCCCTCGGGCACACCATCGACTACCGCCTCCGGCTCAGCCTCGGCCACGGCCCTGGAGACGCGGTCGCGACGGGCGTCCGGCTTGTCGGCAGTCGTCACCCGGTCAACGGCGCTCCGGCGCCCGAAGTGCGTCAGGCCTTGCACACGGCCGGCACTCAGCTGCTTGCCTGTCTTCAGGCACACCTGGACGGTGCTGCCCGGCTGAGCGAAGAGGAGCTGACCCGGCTGTGTCACGTGGCCGGGTTCTATGAGTCCCTCTGCCGCAATGGAGTCTTCTCCCGGCGCCGGAACCTGCTCGCCCTGGCCGATGCGCACACCACCCTGGACCAGTTGACCGCCGCGGTGCCGTCCTACGTCTTGGAGGACATCGCCGAGCAGATGGATCTCGCCGAGCGGCCTTTCGCACCGTTCCGGCACCTGCCGAGCGAGCAGCGGGTGTGCGGGCCGGTGTTCGCCGGTAGTGGCGACCTGGGTGGAGCGGACGCCGACTTCATCGTCGGCGGGCTGCTCATCGACTGCAAGGCCACCGTCCGGCCCCATACGATCCACCGCTCCGCGGTACAGCAGCTCGCCGGATACCTGCTGCTCGACTACGACGACGCGTACGGGATCGACCGGGTCGGCCTCTACCTCTCCCGCCAGGGCGCCCTGATCACATGGACCGTCCCGGAATTCCTCACTGGTCTGGGTGCCGGGGTGCCGCTTCCCCGGCTGCGCGCCTCGCTGCGCGATCATCTTCGTCAGGCAAAGCGCGTGATGTCGTCCGAGAAGGAGTGACCGCGACGCCTGACGATGATCCGGTCGGCGTGGGCGGTCGGAGCGGAACGCCTACGCGTACTCGGCGGAGTCCCGGTCGTGGTCCTCGCCGGTCGTGCATGCCAACAGGGGGGGCACTGCTTTCGGCTGCCGGCGCCCCGAGGTACGAGCGGCACCCTCTGGCCCTGTGCGCCGTGCCACGCCGACCTGCCCCGACCGCAGCGGATGTGTCTGCTGCGGATGTGTCTGCTTCGGCCGGGGCATGTCCTGGCCGCGGGAGTCAACGGGTGTGATCGGAGACCTGGCTCAGCCGGTGCCGCCATTGAGGCCGAGGATGCGGGTGACAGGGGTGAGCCGGGCGAGCACCTCGGGCTCCCTGAGGAAGCTGTCCCGACCCTGATCGGCAACGGGTCGCCCGACATTGCCCCGCGACTGTCCGACCGCGGTGTCGGGGTCGTCGGCATGAGCGGTACCGGCGGTGGCCAAGAGGGCGGCCCCGGCGAGAGCCAAGGCAGCGGCGAGTGCACGACATGTGTTGGTCATGTCTTGGTGAACGACATAGATCAACATACGTAACCAGCTCGCCTCAAATCCACCCAGAAGGCAGCGCCTCCGTCACGGCCTCAGCGGTCAGGGGCATGCGAGGGGATGGCCGCGTGACCGACGCTCAATGGGCGACGGCGGAGGCGGAGAGAAGCGTCGCAACGGCGAGGCTGCCCCAGAGGGCGACCGGGCCGTGGGGAGCGAGTGTGGTGATCACCGCCGGGGAGACGGCGAGGCCGAAGCCCGTGGAGAGCTCGAAGCGGGCGAGGGTGCGCCCAAGGGCATGGGCCGGGGCGAGGGCGGTGACGAGCGCCGTCGCACTGCCGGCATAGATGATCTCGCCGAGCGTGCAGATCACGGAGACGGCGGCGACGGCGGGGGCGCCCCAGCCGTGTCCCAGTGAGGTGGCCGCGAGGAAGCCGACGTACGAGACGGCGAGTACCACGCCCGCGAGAGCCAGCACGGTCCGCCGGGAGAAGCGGGACATGAGTACGGTGACCGGCACCTGCAGGGTGACCACCAGCACCGTGTTGGCCACGAAGATGGCCGACGACCAGACCGGGGACGCGTGCAACTGTGTCACCAGGATCAGAGGCAGCGCGATTTCGGGGACGTTGAGGCAGAAGACGTACACCACGTTGGCAGCCAGCAACGCACGCATCCGGGGTGCGGGCCCGTCGGTGCTGACCTCGGCCCGGGTGGCGGCCGGACACGCGTACAGGTGGACCGACCACGCCAAGGCGGCAGCGGCGAGGTAGGCGATTCCGGTGACGGCTGCCAGCGCCTGCAACGCGGTGGTGCCGCCCGCGAGGCATACGGTGGCGAGGAGCGCGCCCACGCCCAGGCCGGCGTTGCGCAGGGCGCGGCCTCCCGCGAGAGCGGCGTCGCGTTCCCGGCCGTGGGCAACGGTGGCCACGAGGGCCGCGTGGGCGGCCGGCCACGCCTGGTTGCCTATTCCGAGGAGGAGCGCCGCAGTCGCGAACATCCAGACGTGCCCCGCGGGGGTGGCGAGCAACAGCGCCACGCCCAGTACCCGCACGAGCATCGACGCCGCCACAACGGTGCTGCGTGCGCCCCGGTCCAGCCATCGGCCCACCGCGGGCATGCACACCAGGCCGGCGACGACTCCGACCGTCATGGCGATGCCGGTGACCGGCGCGGACAGCCGCAGAACCGTCACCCCGTAGAGCAGCAGAAAGGGCCTCAGCAGGCCGGTGCCGAGTGCGTCCACGGCCAGGGCTACGGCATAGCGGGGGCCTCCGGAGGCGCGGACGAGGGCACGGGGACCGATCTTGGTGGTGGTTGCCATGGCGTCAACGGTGAGTTCACGCGCCGAGCGGGGCACACCGGTTGACGGACACCGTCAATCGGCGCCGTCGCCGGACACCCGGGCGGGGATGATGGAGGGATGACGTTGAGGATCGACATCAGCGGTCTGCCGCCCGGGCGGCTCCGGTTCGCCGCGTCCCCCTTGGCCGAGCTGACCGCGATGCTGCACGTGCTGGCCGAACCCGGGCATCATCCGCGGCTCGCCGACTGGGCCGGGGATGTCCGGGCCGGGCTGGAGCCGGAGTTCGCCGAGCGGTTGCGGGAGGCTGAGTTCCTCTGGCGTTCCTCACAAGCCGACTTCCTGCTCCCCGCCCGACCCCGGCCCACCCTGACCGAGGAGCTGGACGACGTGGACCGGATCGACGACGAGACCTATGTGACCGCGGCGCTCGTCATGACGTGCGGCAGCAACCGCATCCACCTTGCCGCGCCGTCGCCGCTCGCCGACGCGACTGCGCGTGAGCGGGCCCTGGACCTGGCCCAGGCGCGTGGTCCACGGCAGGAGGCCTTCGCGGAGCGGCTGCTCGCGGACCCGGCCGCGGTGCGGGGGCGGGTGCGTCGCACCCTCGAGCAGTGCGCAGAGGCCTTCTTCGACGCCGCCTGGACGAGTGTCACGGCGCAACTCGCCACCGACCTGCGCCAGAAGAACGACCTGCTGAAGCACCAGGGCATCGGGGCGGCACTCGCGGCGGTCTCCGGCGCGGTCACCCTGGCACCCGACGGCGACCGCATCTTTGTGGACAAGCTGCAGGACAAGGCGACCGCTGCCCACAGCGGCGGGGTCACCTTCATCCCCAGTGTCTTCGGCCGCCCGCACCTGGCCGTGGTCTACGCACCCGGGTGGCAGCCGGTGGTGCAGTACCCCGTCGCCGAGCCGAGTCCGTCGGGGCCGGTGTCGCTGGAAACGGTCACACTGCGGCTGGAGGCACTCGCGCATCCGGTGAGGCTGCGGCTGCTGCGTACTCTTGCCCGCGGCCCGCACACCACTCGTGAACTGGCCCACGCCTGGGAACTGTCACCGCCGGAGGTTTCCCGCCACCTCGCCGTCCTGCGCCGCGCGGGCCTGCTCTCGGCCCGGCGGCACGGGCGCTATGTGCGCTACACCCTCAACCTGCCCGATCTGACAGCGCTGGGGTCCGACCTGCTGGCGGCCGTACTGCGCTGAGCGGCTTCGGTCTGTCCGAACACGAGCGACCCGGTCGGGGGGCTCCGGCTACCCTCCGCTCATGGAGCAGACCCATCCCCTCGTCCGCGATGTCTTTCCGGATCTCGTCACGGAGCTGATCGCTCTCCTCGAGCACGAAGGAGAGCGTGAGCTGGCCACCCGCGCGTGGGATCTACGCCTGGTCGCCGAGTGTCGCTGCGGCGATGACTTCTGCCAGAGTTTCCAGACCGCAGCTCATCCGCAGGGTGAGCCGTATGGTGCCGGCCACCGGTGCGTGGCGCTGTTGCCCTCGCGAGGCATGCTGTGTCTGGACGTCGTGGATGACCGGATCATGTACGTCGAAATACTCGATCGGCCACCTATGCAGCGCCGGGTTGAGCTGCCGTGAAGTCTGCCCGGCTGACACACCGGGTGCGGGACAGGGCAGGTCGCGCCAACCCTGTCCCGCTGCTCGTCACACCTGGACGGACGGTGCGGCGGTTCGGTCAGACGTTGATCCCCCACGCCTCCACGGGCTTCTTGAGAGAGGAGTTGTACGAGGTGCAATAGGCGTAGGAGGTGGTGCCGGCGGCCGCTGCCGCGCCCTGTGCGACCTTGCCGTTCTTGCACTTCGCCGCGGCGATGAACGTGCCACCGCCCGTGCACTTCACACCGGCGGTGTTGTCGTCGTGCCAGACCAGCTTGCACTTGAATGCCGCGGCCTCCACGGGAGCGGCGGACGCCGCTCCCGTCGTGCCGGCCAACCCGGACACCGTCAGAGCGGCACCGGCCAGCACGCAGGCGAGCTTGCGCTTCATGGGTTCCCCCTGTCTGTGGGTGAATGCCGGAAGTCACCCGGCAGGCAAGAACCCTAGGCAGTTCACATGGGCAGCACATCCGTCGGTGGTTGTGCATCGCGCGTCAACCCTCGCCGTACGACGGTCAACCCATGCTGTACCCGGGCCGGTCGTGCGGGGAGGCGCCCCCGGCCCGACCGGTCCTGCGGCGGCGCGCGTCAGCGGTGGGTAACCCGCTCACCCGCGATTGAGCCCGGCGACTCCCGTCGCGCCACGCGGGTGAGGAGATCGGTGTATCGGGCGCGCCGGTCCGGGCGGGCGCGGGAGACTGCGCGTCGCAGCGCGGGGACAGCGGCCGGACCGACGTGGACGAGACCGGCTTCGGCCGTCTGCCGGACGGCGCTGTGCGCGTGGTCGAGCAGCGATGCGAGCGCCGGGATCGCGGGGCGCCAGCGGGCGTGCGCGAGCACACGGATCGCGGTGCGTACCACGTCCGGCTGCTGGTCGTCGAGCAGCACCTCGGTGAGCCGCAGGTGGGTTTCGCGGTCGAGCAGTGCGCGGGAGGAGCGGTGCGCGTGCAGCCTGATGCCGGTGTGGGGATGCGTCAGCAGGTCTCGGAGGAGTTCGGCGAGCTCCGGTTGCGGTATCGCCGTGGCGTGCTCGGTCAGGTGGGTCAGCGCCCGGCGGATCCGCCCGGTGTCGCCGGACCGGATGAGGAGGGTCAGCTCCTGGCGGGAGGGCGGGCGCCGGGGTGGCGGTGTGGTGCGTTCGCGCAGGGCGCGCAGCGCTGCGGCGTCTTCCTCGGCGGCGTCGCGGCCGCGCAATGGACCGTCGACGAGGACGAGGCGGGTTTCCGGGCGGCTTTCGCTCACTCGCGCCAGGATCGGTGTGCGCAGCAGCGGGCGGCCGGCGAGCAGGTCGAGCAGGACCGTCGCCCCGGAGGCGATCCGGGGCTCCAGGTGGGTGGCGAGGACGTCGGGAGGCAGCCGTCGCAGGGCTCGGGCGGCGTCGGGGCGGGCGGCCGCCGGACCTTGCTCCCACACATGCAGCAGTGCGGGCAGCAGCACCTCCAGATCCCGCGGCGCGAGCCCCGCGGCGAGGCCTGCGAACCGGTCCGCCCGTACACCGTCACCGAGGAGGGTCCCGGGGTCGGACTCGGTCAGCGCGCGGCGGAGGGCGCCGACGGGCTCGGAGCCGGCCGGCACGTCCGCCCGTCCGCGGAGGTACGCGTCGAGGACCACCGCGCGGGCGTCTGGTTCGGGCCAGGTCAGGAGCGTGTGCGCGGCCGAGTCCCGGCGGCCCGGGACGTCCGAGGCCAGCATGTCCAGCAGTCGCTCCCGCTGTGCCGCCGAGCGGGGCTGGTCCAGGTCGCCGAGGCGTACGACCCGGTCCGCGGGCTCGACGGCGCCGGCGCGCGTCGCCTCCGCGAGGGTCCATGCCGGGACGCCGAGTGGCTGAAGCTCCGTCATCCGGTCGACGGCCGCGGTCCTGACGTCCGGTGACGCGTCGGCCTGGATCTCGATCAGCGCGGCGAGCACGGCCCGTGAGTCGGGCGCGGGCATCCGGTGTGTGAACGCGGTGAGCGTCTCCGCGCTTCTCGCGGCGGAGGCGAGTTCGGCCCGCCAGTGGCCGTCGTGTGGACAGGGCTGCCGCGCCCCTCCGGCGATGTCGGCACCTCGGGCCGCGCTGTGCGGCTGGGCACTTCGTGCGGCCGCGTGCTGGGGGCACCGAGCTGTGTTCCGCGACGCCCCGTCGTCCCCGACGCCGAACCCGAATGTCTCGCGCAGCAGTCGCGCCCGCGCTGTATGGGGGCCGGGAGCGAGGTCGGCGGCGGCCAGTTCCCGGTCGAGGTCGGCGCGGACGACGACCGCGGCGCACAGACGCAGCAAGGGCAGGGTGGAGCGGTGTCCGGCAGGCCGCGGCGGAATCGCCCGGACGGCGGCGACGACACCGGTCGCGGCTGTCGGCCGCAGGTGGGGCGCGACCGCTTCGAGGACCTCGATCAGCCGGTCCCGCCCGTCGCCTTCGGCCTCCGCGAGGCCGTCCAGCAGCACCGTCACACCGCGGGCGAACGCGACGCGTTCGTGCTTCTCCCAGGGGCCGGGACAGATGCCGGGCAGCGCCCGCAGCACGGTGCGACGCGCCTGCGCCGACGTGGCCGCGAGGTCGAGCCAGTCGACGAGATACGGGCGCAGTCCTTCCCGGCCCACGGCGGGGCGGCCCGCCTCTTCCCACCCGCGCCTTCCGCCCGTCCCGCCCGTCCCGGCCGTTCCGCTCGTCCCGCGTTCGGCGACGCGTTCGGCGACGCGCAGTGCGAGGGCCGGGTCCCAGCCCTCCTCCGCCAGCCGTCGCAGGTCCTCGTCGGCCCGGTCGGGGGCGGGGCTGTCGGCGAGGCCGGACAGCAGGCGGGCGCTGACGCGGCCATCGGCCTCCTGGGCCGCCGCGGCGGTCACCGTCGCCGCGTAGGCATCGCCCAGCACGGCACGCAGCGCCTTGACGACGAGGGTGCGCAGACCGGGGTTGTCGTCGCGGCCGAGACGGTGCAGGAGGGGCGGCACGGCCTGGGCGGTACCGGCCGTGATCAGGGCCCGGGCCGCCGTCTTGCGGACGTTCATGTTCGGGTGGTCCAGGCAGTCGGCGATCACGCCGGACGCCCAGCGCGCACCGGCCTCGCCGAGGGCGGTCAGCGTTTGCCGCACCGTTTGGGGGTCCCCCGCCGGGCCGGTGAGGGCGATCAGGGCCGCTGACAGGGCCTGGACGCCGTCTCCGGTCGTGTCCCGGGCGAGCAGGGCGATGACGTGCTTGCGCACGTGCCGGTCCGGGTGGCGCAGCAGCCGGTGGACCCGGGACCGGACCCGCCCGTGCGACGTGCGCGGCAGGTCGAGCAGGAGCTTCAGCAGGACCGCCTGTTCGCCGGCGGTGAGTCCGGGCCGCTCCAGCAGTCCGAGGGCCAGGTCCGCGACGAGCGCGTGGCCGGCCGCCTCCGCGTCGTCGGCGTCGAGCAGGCACACCGGGCGGATGCGGCCCCGTAGGTAGAGCCGTCGCCCCAGGCCGCAGAGCGCGTCCACGGCCTCGGTCGGCACCGCCGGCTCGCTCTCCGGCACGGGACCGGCCGTGCCGCCCGGTTCCCAGGCCGAGGCGAGGTCGCCGACGACCCGCAGCGTCAGGTCGGCCAGTACGGGCAGGGTGCCCGGCCCTCCGTGCGCCGCCAGGCGGCACAGCGCGGCGACCGGGTTGTCCGGATCCAGGTGCGAAGCCAGTACCGACAGTTCCCGCTCGTCCGGGCTTCCGAGGTCCGTGGCCACACGGGCGGGCAGCTGAGCGGGATCGAGCCGTTCGAGGACGCGCCGTCGCAGGTCCGGATCGGTGGTGAGCAGCCAGAGGAGTTCGAGGGCCCGGTGGCGTACCGCCCTCAATTCGGGTGCTGTGGCGCCCGGTTCGGGTGCGTCCAGGCCGAGGCCCGTGGCGAGTGCGCGCACGGTTCGCTCGCCGCCGACGGCCTCCAGCGCGTCGAGCACGAGGGCAGGAGCCCGGGGAAGCACGGCGAGTACGGCTTCCTCGGCCTCGGCGGCCGACAGGGCGCGCAGCGCGCGCAGGAAGGGGCCGGGCGCGGGCGCGAGCGGCAGCACGCGGGCGATCTCCGCGGCCACCGGCAGTCCCGCCGTGCCCTGCCCGTCCAGCGCCACCAGGAGGTCGAGCCGGCGCGGCCAGGTGGGGTCTTCCGGCGTGGCGTCGATCAGCAGGCGCAGCAGCTCGTGACGGCTGGTGAACAGGATGGTCGCCACCGTCGGGGCCGGGATCGCGTGGTCGGCCAGTGCCAGGCGGAGTACAGCCGGGACATCCGGGTCGGTGACGAAGTGCCCGCGCCGATGCATGGCGCGCAGGCAGTCCACCGCCGGCCCGCCGAGCAGCAGCGGATCCTCCGCCGCGAGCGCGAGGACGGCGGGGACGTCGTCCCGCCGCGCCGTCTCGCCCAGCAGCTCCAGGGCCCGCCGTCGTACCCGGGGCTGTGCTTCCCGGTTTTCGGCGGCCTGCCGCAGCAGCTCTCCGTGCCCGTGGCGGGCGGCGGCCGCGAGCGCGGCGTCGGCGGTCACGGGCGCGAGCAGCCCCGTGAGCCGCTCGGCCGGCAGCGGCTCCAGGGCCGCCCAGGGCTGGGTGAGTTCGGCAAGCGCGCTGATCACCACGTCGTCCGTGCGGGAGTTCAGCAGGCCGGTCAGGACGGCTCGGACGAAAGCGGGTTCCAGCATCCGCGCGTGGAGTCCGTCCCGCGCCAGACGCAGCGCTTCCCCCTCCAGCACCGCGTCACCGCTGCCCGCCAGCTCCTCGACGAGCGGCGCCGGGTGCGGCACCGCCGCGGCCTCCGTGCCCCGGACGGCCTGGTACAGCAGCTCTCCGCGGTCCTCGCGCCGCAACACCTGTGCGTCTCTGGTGATGTCCGCCCGCAGCAGTGCCACGCGGACGGGTGCGACCAGCACGTCCTCGGGCCATTCTCGCCACTGCGGCACCGGCCCGCCGGCGGCGTCGACCCACGCGAGCGCCTCTTCGGGCGTCAGGGGCACGCCGGGGGCCTTGGGAAGGGCACGGGCCGGCACGGAGGGTGTGTGCGCGGGGCTGCCTGGAGGAGTGATCACCCCCGGATCGTAGTCATCAAAGTCGTGCCGACGACCAGCGTTGCAATCCGGGCCCGAGGCGCGAGCCGTGGGGGCGATGCTCCTGAGACCCGGATACGGCCGCACGGCACACTGCCACAGCGTGCTGCCCTGACACGCCTCCCCGGATGACCGGGGGACACCATCGGGATTCGGGTCACGAGGGCCCTCACTCACCGGCTCGCTCGTGTGCGGGCCGAGTATCCCGAGCCGGTCAACGCCCGCCACCAGAAGTCCCGGAGCGCCGCTGCCACCACCGGTGGTGGGACGGGGCGCGACGTCCACGGCGTCCGGCGTCGAGGTGACCGGGATGCGCCGCGGGAACCTGAGTCCTGGAGCGGCCCGGGGCAACCACGGCCAGTGCCCGCAGGCCCCGGGCCACCTGCGCGCTCCACGGCGGTGGCGCGTCCGTCCCGGCCATCCGCGTCACAGGCCCCCAACGGGCTTTACGCGGGGGAAAGGGTGCAGTGTCACACTTCCCCGCGCGCCCGCCCTGCGCCCCGGAGGCACCGATCCGGGGGCCAACCACTGTTGCTGGTCCGTCGTTGTAGTGCTCAGAGTGTTCGGCCCGGCTGAGCCGCCGCCCGCAGGGCGGGCTGCGACATCGTGGCGGTGTAATCGCTGATCGTCCTGCGAGCCGTCCACCCTTGGGCTTGGGCTCTGGCGGTGTCGAGGACGACGGAGTGCGCCAGCTGGTCGACTGCGTAGCGGGTGAGCAGCGGCTCCCTGTGGGGGCGCAGACGGGCCAGCTTCTGGGCGGCACCCGCCGCGGTGTGGGCGACGGGCAGCGGGATGTGGCCGATGCGCGCTCGTACGCCGTGGGTTTCGAGGACGGTCCGGATCGCCTCGTCCCGTTCGTACGGCGTCGGGTCGGTGATGTTGTACGCGCCCGGCGGCCAGCCGTCGGCCGTGAGGCAGGCGTCGGTGAGGTTTTCGACGGCTGTCAGGCTGAGGCGGACACTGGGCCCCGGCAGCATGAGCAGTCCGCGGCGAACGCGGGACAGCAGCCGGGGCACCAGGTGCGGGTCCCCGGGCCCGTAGACCGCCCGTGGTCGCAGCACCACGGCGCCGGCCGCGAGCGCCAGGGCCTCCCCGGCGGCTTTGGTGCGGCCGTACGCGTTCAGGTGCCCGCGCACCGGATGGTCCTCGGTGATGCGGGTACGGCCGGGACCGGGCGCGTAGACACTGGCGCTGCTGACCCACACCAGCGGGCGGCCGGCGGCCGCTCGGAGGAGCCGTGCGGTGCCGTCGACGTTCACGGCGTGCATGGCGGCTTCGGCGGGTGAACCGGGCACCGGGTCGCCGACCGCTGCCGCGCAGTGGACGACGAGGTCGGCGCCGGACAGGTCGGGTAGCTCGCGTGTGGCGTCCCAGGGGATGTGCCGGCCGACGGGGCCGGGGCGCCTTCCGACGCACAGGACGTCGGCGCCGCGGGTGGCGGCCGTGGTGGCGACGTGCGAGCCGCAGAAGCCGCTCGCCCCGGTGACGGCGATCGTGGTCATCGGTTCTCCGCGGGTTCGTTGCCGTCGGCCGCCCGCACGGTGAGGGACCGCCAGCCCGGCAGGGCCGCGCTCCGGTCGACGCGGGCGCGCAGCACGGTGGGGCGGTGGGGGGCGAGCGCGGCGAGGGTGTCGTCGAGTTGGGCGCGGGCCAGGCGTGCGCCGGGACAGGCGTGGGTGCCGGTGCCGAAGACGAGCTGGGCCACGGCGGGCGGAGCCGGGTGACGGGCGTCGGGCGGGTCGCTGTGGGACCGCGCGGCGTGCCGTGCCACCAGGATCAGGCGGTCCCCGGCCCGTACCGGGCATCCGCCCAGGTCGGCGTCGGCCGCTGCCACGCGTGGCAGCAGCGGGGAGGGGGCGGTCACCCGCAGCAGTTCACCCACCAGGGCCGGTCGCAGTGTGTCGTCGGCCGCCTGGTCCCAGATCCGTGCGTCGGCGCACCAGGCGGCGGCGCGCGGGAGGGCCGCGACGGTGGTGTTGACGGCGGCGACCGCGAGCATGGCCCGCAGGGCCGCTTCCTCTGCCCGGCCTGGCTCGCCCGCCGGGGCGAGCAGCGCCTCCAGACGCGCCGTGGCCGCGGCCGCCGCTCGTGCGGTGCCCGGCGGCCGGGGTCCGGGCAGGTGGTCGCGTACGGCGGTGGCCGCAGCCCGCGCGGCTGCCTCGGCGATGCCTTCCGGGTCTCCGGTGGTGTCCAGGAGCGCGCAGACGGTGGCTCCCGCCAGTTCGCGGGCCAGGGGTACGAGGTCGACGATACGACCCGCGCCGAGCGGGGCGAGGCGGCGGGTCAGGACGCGGCGCCACACCGGGCGCAGCCGCTCCACTCCGGCGGCGCCGAGATCGTCGGCGACCGCGCGCCGGGTGGCGCGGTGACCTGCCCCTTCCTGGTCGAAGAGTGTGTTCCCGGCGGACAGTTCGCGAGCGGCGCCGCCGGTGGTACCGGCAGCGGTGCGGTCCAGCGGGATACGGGTGAGGGCCTGCCGGTACGGCTCGGCGCCGTGGACCAGTACCGCGCCGCCGACACGGGCCACCGGGCGGCCGCGCGTGGCGGCGAGGAGCGTGAACAGCAGAGGGTGGGAGCGGGTGTACACGCGCCGGTCGCGGCGGCGGGCCGCTCGGAGGGCGGACGCGGTGGGGGCGGGGATCGTGGTCACCGGACGTGGACCTCCTTGGTGTCGGCGGGACGGTAGCGGCGGTCCCAGCACCACAGCAGGGTCCGTCGGGCACCCCAGGCCCGCAGACGCCGCAGGCTGGTGTGCACCACCATCCGCTCGGCCCGGGCGATCCGGTCGCTGTGCTCGCGGGCGCGGTTGAGGAGGGCGACGTCCTCGGGCGGTCCTTCCAGTGGGGTGCGCGGTGTGCCCCCGCAGCGCAGGTACAGGGCGGTGGTGACGGCGAGGTTGTGGCCGTGGCACAGCACGTAGGGGGCGCGGTAGCGCGGGTGGCGATGCTCCGCGCGGTAGCGGCCGTAGAGCGCGGTCACTCTGACGGCTGCCGGGAGCAGGTACCGCTCGGCGAGTGAGGGGTTCTCGTCCCGGCGCGGAAGGCTTCGGCCGCAGGCCATCTCCGTCCCGCGTGCGAACTCTCTCCTGGCGGCGGCGATCCAGTCGGCCGCGGGCAGGCAGTCGGCGTCCGTGCGCACGAGGAGTTCCGCGCCGTGCTCGGCGGCGTACCGGAAGCCGGTGTCGGCGGCGGCACCTGCGCCCGGTTCCTCCTCGCGGACGAGGTGTACGGGGAAGGACGCGGTGGCGGCGAAGCGGCGCACGATGGCCGGCGTCGCGTCGGTGGAGGCATTGTCCACGACGACCAGGGCGAAAGCGGTGTCGGTCTGCGAGGCGAGCGCCGCGAGGGTGGCCCCTATCCCGGCCTCTTCGTTGTAGGCGGGCACCACCGCCCACAGCGTCGGCTCGCCGCGGGGCGCGGTCACCCTCGGCTCCTTTCGACGAGGCCCCGTCCGTCGACGCGGACGGTGGCGAGGCGGGCGGTGGCGGCACGGTCGGGCTTCAGGGAGCGGCCGGACAGCGGGATGTCGGCGAGCAGCACCGCGTCCGGCCGGGCCGAACCCATCCGCTCCAGCGGCGCGTCGAGGGCCGCACGGAGCGTGTCGCGGTCCGCCCCCGGGCTCGGCTGTACGACGGCGACCAGACGCTCGTCGCCGTCGCCGGCCGGTACGCCCACGAGCAGCGCCAACTCGACGCCGGGTATGTGCAGGGCGGGCTCGTACAGCCCGGGGTAGATGTTCTCCGCGTGCCGCAGCACCATGTCCTTGAGACGGCCCTCCAGCACGATCCGGCCGCCGTCGAGGCGTGCCCGGTCGCCGGTGGCGACCCAGGGGTCCGGCTCCTCACCGAGGTAGCGGTCCCGTGCCGCGGGTCCGGACAGCAGAAGCGCACCGGCCGCGTCCGTCTTGGCGACCACCCCGGGAAGGGGGGCGCCGACCAGGTCCCCGTCGCCGGTGAAGGCGGCTTTGTCGGCCTGTTCGACGGCCGCGGCGGGGAACAGCTCGGTCAGCGCGTAGACGCCCCACGCCTCGTCGGCGCCCGCCTGCCTGACGCGGGTGAGCAGTTCGGCGTCGGCGGGTGCCGATCCCGTCCATACGCGTCCGGTGAACCGGCCGCCCTCGGCCAGCAGCCGCCGCAGCTGCGGCGGCGTCAGATAGGTGGCCTGCGGGGCGAGCCGCCGCAACTGGCGGGACAGCACCCGCGCGGAGCGGGCGGGCAGGGCGACCGGCGCGCCACTCGCGAGGGACGGTACGAGGACGAAGAAGGTGCCGCCCAGGACGGGCCTCCCGGCCTCGGGCCGGACCAGGTCGGCCACCGTCGCCATGCCGGCGGCGAGCGAGGAGCGGGAGTGCACGACCGCGCGGGGCATGGACGTGGTGCCCGAGGTGAACACGATGACCGCGTCGCCGTCCTCCTCCACCGGGCGCGGCAGCACTGCGGTCCGGACGCCTGCGCCCAGGGCGGGGGCGCAGCGGGGCAGCCGGGGCCCCACCGTGAGGAGCGGGCCGAGCTCCGCGAGGTCCGGCAGGGCGAGGCGGGCGCGGCGTGCGAGCGGCCGTGCCCACCCGGCGACCGCCTGGGCGGCGGCGTCGGCGAGAACGAGGTCGGGGCGGGCGAGGGCGAGCCGGGCGCGCAGCACGTCCGGTCCGGCGCCGGGGTCGAGCACCGCGGCCCGCGCGCCGAGCCGGTGCACGGCGAGCATCACCGCGAGGGCCCGGGGCCCGGGCCGTACGGCGATGCCGACGGTGCTGCCGGGTTCCCTTCCGATGCCTCGTGCGTGCAGAGCGGCGGCGTAGCGGTCGGCGAGGTCGGCCAGGTCCCCGCAGGTGGCCTTGGTGCGTACGGCCCCGGTGCGGGTGGTGCCGAGGACGGCGGGCCGGTCGGGGTGGCGCCGCAGGGTGTGGGCGAGGGTTTCGAGCATCAGCGCGGGTCCTCCCCGTGGCGGCCCGGTCCCTTGTCGAGGTACCAGCGGGCGGTGCCGACGAGCCCGTAGGCGCGCAGTCGGCGGGTGGAGTTCTCCACGACCATGTCGCGGGCGTGGACGATGGCGGTGGTGTGGCGGCGCACCCGGTTCAGGAAGAGCCGGTCGGTGGGGGAAGGGCGGCGCGGCATTCCGCCGACGGCCTCGTACAGCGCGGCGGTGACGGCCATGTTGTTGCCGGCGTGCATCCGGTAGGGGGCGAGATAGCCGTGGCGGCGGCGGTGGGCGGGGCGTATCCGGCCGAAGAACGCGGCGAGGCCGACCAGCGCGCGGAAGGCGGCCCGCCCGAGCGGTCCGTGCTCGTCTCGGCGTGCGTCGATTCGCCCGCACACCAGGCCCGCGCCGCTCTTCAGGGCGTCGCGTGCGCCGGCCGTCCAGCCGGGGCGCGGCAGGCAGTCGGCGTCGGTGCGGGCCAGCAGCGTGGCGCCGTGGTCGATCGCGTAGCGGAAGCCGGTGTCCACCGCACAGCCGACGCCCTTCTCCGGCTCGCTGAGGACATGCACCGCGAAGGGCGCCCGTCGGGCGAAGTCGTGCGCGAGGGCCGCGGTACCGTCGGTCGAGACGTTGTCCACGACGACGAGGGTGAAGTCACGGTCCCGCTGAGCCGCGAGCGCGTCCAGCGTGGCGCCGATGCGCGCGGCCTCCTGGTGAGCGGGCACCACCACCCACAGGGAGTTCATGCCTTCTCCCAGACCATCGTCATGATGCTCACGCCGCCGCCCAGGCCGACGAACAGCACCCGGTCACCGGGACGGAGCCGCTCGTGGACGAGGTCGAGTTGTACCCCGAGCGTGGCGCTGGCCATGTTGCCGAGTTCGGGGACGGTGACGACGAGCCGGTCCCGGGGGACGCCGGTGAGTTCCACGAACCGCTCCAGGTAGGGAACAGTCACCTGGTGCACCAGGATGTGCCGGAAGTCGTTCCATGTCAGTCCGGTGCGTTGCCGCATCCGGTCGAGCACCGACGTGCCGACCTTCTCGAACACATCGCGCAGCTCGCTGCCGTCACCGTGGAAGTAGGTGTGCTCGTCCCCACGGGGGTGCCGTGACCCTCCGCCGAAGATGCCTCCGACCGACCAGTGCTCGGAGTGGGTCTCGGTATCCACGTCCAGGATGCCGCCCCGGTCCACCGCCTCCAGGACGACCGCGGCTCCTGCGTCGCCGAAGGTGTAGCCGGCGAAGCCGTCCCGCAGCTGCTCGGGGCCGGAGGGTGCGTGCCGCACCGCCCGGCTCGGGGTCTCCCCGGTGACGACCAGAGCACGGCGGGCACGGCCGGCGAGGATCATCGCCCGTGCGGTGTCGATGCCGTTGACGAAGCTGTTGCACGCGTTCGTCACGTCCAGCGCGTGGGCCCGGGACCCGAGCTCGGCCTGCACGATGTGCGCGGTCGCCGGTTCGACCACGTCCCGGGTGGCCGATGCGAAGACCAGCAGGTCCACGTCGTAGGGGGCGAGCCCGGCCCGGGCCAGCGCCGTACGGGCCGCCCGCACCGCGAGCGTCGAGGCGTACTCGTCCTCCGCCACCGCGCGGCGCGAGGCGATTCCGGTGACCCGTTCGATGATCTGCGCGGGCAGCCGAAGCCCGGAGGCCGCGGTGATCCGCTCCCGCAGCTGCTGGGAGGTCACCCTCGACTCCGGCAGGCAGGCGGCCACCGCGGTGATACCCACTCGGAGCGCCGGGCCGCGAGCGGCATGGTCTATGTGCATGGGGAGGACGCTATGAGCGGGTCGAGGCGGCTTGCATGAGCACGCGTACTCAAGTGGCGTAGGTGATCGTCGTACCCGCATGTCGCGGCAGGTGGCTCGGGTCTCGGGCCGTACGTCCTCGGGAGCGGACCCTCACAGTGGCGGCGGTCCTGGCGCTGGTGCCGCGACGGAGAACCTCTGCCGGGCCACCACAATGACCAGAAAAAAATCCGGCAGCCATGTCGAGAACCCGTTTCCGGCTCCGTCCCCGCAGTGAACGCGACCACAATGGGTCGCACCAGCACCGAGGAGAACCACGATGGCCAAGTACTTGCTGCTCAAGCACTACCGCGGCGCCCCGGCTCCGGTCAACGACGTGCCCATGGACCAGTGGACGCCGGAGGAGATCTCGGCTCACATGCAGTACATGAACGACTTCGCGGCCCGGCTCGAGAAGACCGGGGAGTTCGTCGACGGCCAGGCGCTCGCTCCGGAAGGGACGTGGGTCCGGTACGACGGCGAGGGGCGCCCGCCGGTCACCGACGGCCCGTTCGCCGAGACCAAGGACCTCATCGCGGGCTGGATGGTGATCGACGTCGACAGCTACGACCGTGCCGTCGAGCTGGCCGGCGAGCTGTCGGCCGCCCCCGGAGCGGGCGGGAGGCCCATCCACGAGTGGCTCGAGCTGCGCCCGTTCTACGGCGTGCCGCCCACCATCACGGAGTGACCTCGTCGATGAACGGGGCCCTGCTCAGAAGCCTCACGCCGAGCGTGCTCGGCATCCTCGTCCGCCGCGGAGCCGACTTCGCGGCGGCCGAGGACGCCGTGCAGGACGCGCTCGTCGAGGCGGTCCGCGTCTGGCCGGGCGACCCGCCGCGGGACCCGAAAGGCTGGCTGGTCACCGTCGCCTGGCGGAAGTTCCTCGACGCGACGCGGGCGGACGCCGCCCGCCGCCGGCGTGAGGACCTCGTCGACGAAGAGCCGGTGCCCGGGCCCGCACCCGCGGTGGACGACACGCTCCAGCTCTACTTCCTGTGCGCCCACCCGTCCCTGACGCCGTCGTCCGCGGTCGCCCTCACACTGCGCGCCGTCGGCGGGCTGACCACCCGCCAGATCGCCCGGGCCTACCTGGTGCCCGAGGCGACCATGGCACAGCGCATCAGCCGCGCCAAGCGCACCCTCTCCGGCGTGCGGTTCGACCAGCCCGGCGATGTCTCCACCGTGCTGCGCGTCCTCTACCTGGTCTTCAACGAGGGGTACTCGGGTGACGTCGACCTCGCCGCCGAGGCCATCAGGCTCACCCGGCAGCTCGCGGCCACGATCGATCACCCCGAGGTGGCGGGGCTGCTCGCCCTCATGCTGCTCCACCACGCCCGGCGTGCCGCTCGCACCGCGCCCGACGGCAGCCTGGTACCGCTCGCCGAGCAGGACCGCGCCCGGTGGGACACCGGGTCGATCGCCGAGGGCGTCGAGATCCTCCAGGCCGCCCTCGCCCGGGACCGGCTGGGCGAGTTCCAGGCGCAGGCCGCCATCGCCGCCCTCCACGCCGACGCTCCCACCGCCGGGGAAACCGACTGGGTGCAGATCGTCGAGTGGTACGACGAGCTCGCGCGCCTGACCGACAGCCCGGTCGTCCGGCTCAACCGCGCGGTCGCCGTCGGTGAGGCGCACGGACCGCGCGCCGGGCTGGCGGCACTCGCGGAGCTGGACGACTCCTCCCCGAGCTCTTCGAGCAGGGGATGCCCCATACCCCGCCACGCCGCGGTGGCGGCTTATCTCCATGAGCGCGACGGCGATCCGGCAACGGCGGCACGGCTGTACGCGGAGGCGGCTCAAAAGGCATCCACTGTCGCCGAGCGCGACCACCTGACGCGGCAGGCCGCCCGGCTCAACGCCCACCGGCAACGCTGACGGGCACGGCGACATCCCAAGGGAGTGAATCCGCTCGGTGTCGAGGTCCGGGAGCACGTCGACGGCCGCTTGGAGTCACGCGGCCGCTCCTGCGCGGAGGTGCACTTCTCATGTGCCCCTTCAGCCGCAGCGGGCCGGCAGACCAGGCCACCTCCCCCACGGTCGACGATCAACGAGCCGCGGCGGTACGCCTTGCGATGTCCCGGGGGACACGCCTCTGCGGTTCTTCGTCGCGGGACGTCGCCCGGTGGCCTCGTCACCTTCGCGGGAGGAGGTCCGAGACGCGTCACCCCAGGAGCGTGCGCCAGCGGTCGGCCGACTCCCTCATGTCGACGATGACTCGCTCCAGGAACGTCCCGCCCCTGATCAGGCGTTGCCTCACGGGGCTGTCGGGCCCGAAGGACTCCGCGGCCGCCATCGCGGCCTGCGCCGCGTCGAGCGTCAGCCGTGAGCTGACCACGATCGAGTGGTACCAGGCCTCGTCGTCGACCACGTAGACGTCACGACGCCGCTGCGGATCGCGTTCGCGCCGGACGTACCCATGCTCGAGCAGGGAGTTCACGGCCACGGAGACGGATGCAGGGCTCACCTTCAGCCGGGCGGCCAACTCGGCCGCGGTACGCCTGCCGTCCTCGGCCAGCAACATTTCGACGTGCACGCGCGCTGTCATCCTCGGCATCCCCGACCTGACCGCCAGCTCGACGAGCTGTTCCCCCCTCCCGCCGCTCGGCACTCCGGCCGCGAGCGGGGGTGCCGGTGCGCCACGCCTCGCCCGCTGGACCGTCGCCCGGTGCGCCCGCTCGGGCCGATAGCCGCCGGGGCCGCCGTTGCGTGCGATCTCCCGGCTGATCGTCGAGGTCGGCCGGTCGAGCCGCCTGGCGATTTCGGCGTAGGAGAGCCCGTCGGCGAGTCCGGTCGCGATGCGCCGGCGTTCCTGCTGGCTCAGTCGTCCTCCTGGCATGGCGTCAGTATTGCCTTCGACGCCATTCATTGCAACGTCGCATTGCATTCGACGGCAGCGTCATTGCATCAATTTAAACCCTCTCACCTGCGACGATACGCATCATTCGATTGACGGAGTTCTGAATGCAACGTAGCTTTCGAGTTGCGCCAAACACGTCATATCGCGAGATGAGGAATGGTCATGAGCGAATCACTCCACACCGTTGCGACGCTGCCGACGGAGCGTCGGCCCGGCTGTCCCTTCGACCCGCCGGCAGAGCTGCTCGACGCCCGCCGGCACGGCCCCATCAGCCGCTGCACCCATCCGGGCGGAAAACCCGGCTGGCTGATCACCGGGTACGACCTCGTGCGATCGGTCCTGGCCGACTCGCGGTTCAGCTCCCGCAAAGAGCTGATGAACGTGATCGACTTCGAGCTTCCGCCCGCCCCACCCGGCGAGTTCCTCCTCATGGACGACCCGGAGCACCGCCGCTACCGCAAGCCGCTGGCGGGCAAGTTCACCGTACGGCGGATGCGGCTGCTCGCCGAGCGCGTCGAGCAGATCACCACCGAGTGCCTGAACGCCATGGAGGAGGCCGGGCCGCCGACGGACCTGGTGACCGCGTTCGCCAAGCCCATCCCCACCATCCTGATCTGCGAGATCCTGGGCGTGCCGTACGAGGACCGGGCCTCCTTCCAGGAGCAGATCGACGCGTTCATGGGCGGAGAGGTGAGCGACGAGGAGCTGATCGCGGCCTACACCGCGACCCAGGAGTACCTCGCGCGGCTCGTGGCCGCCAAGCGCGCGAACCCCACCGACGACGTGCTCAGTGAACTCACCGACAGCGATCTGACCGATGAGGAGTTGAAGGGGATCAGCCTGATTCTGCTGGCGGCCGGCTTCGACACCACCGCCAACATGCTGTCCCTGGGAACCTTCGCGCTGCTGCGGCACCCGGCGCAACTGGCCGCACTCCGCGCCGATCCCGCCCTCGCGGACGGGGCCGTTGAGGAACTCCTGCGGTATCTGAGCGTCGCCAAGACGTTCCATCGGACGGCACTCGAGGACGTCGAGGTGGGCGGCCGGACCATCGAGGCGGGTACCACGGTCGTCCTGTCGTACCACACCGCCAACCGCGACCCCGATCGCTTCGACGACCCCCACGTGCTCGACCTCCGGCGGCGGAACGGCGGGCACCTTGCCTTCGGTCACGGCATCCACCAGTGCCTGGGTCAGCAACTGGCCCGTGTCGAGATGCGGGTCGCGTTGCCCGCACTGCTCAACCGCTTCCCCACCCTGCGCCTGGCGGTGCCGGCCGAAGAGGTCGGCCTGCGCCCGGAGACCGCGGACATCTACGGGGTGAAGAACCTCCCGGTCGCCTGGGACGTGTGAGGACGACGGCCGGTGCGGTGATGCCGGTGGCCGGGATCGTGGCGGTGCCGGTAGGACCTCTCCCACCTCGTCGCGCACGACGCCGGCACTCGGGTGCTGCCCCACCGGCAGGGCGCCACCTGCCGGCAGTGCTGTCACACCGGCAGGCGCCGCCCTGCCGGCACGGCGCCTGCCGGGTCTCTCATGTCGCGGACGGCGCCGTGGACTTGGCAGCGGCCCGGGCGAACACCACCGCCACCAGCGTCAGTCCGCCCAGCGCCGCGGCCGTTCCCGGATAGCCACCGGCTGCGAGCCCCAGGCCGCCGAGCCCGGCCCCGACGAACACACCCAGGCTCATCCCCGCCGCGTTGACGCTCAGCGCGGTCCCGCGCAGCGAGCCGCAGCGACGGACCAGCAGCGTGGTGACGCAGGCGGCGACCGTCGCATGGCCGCCACCGACGAGGGCGGTCAAGGGAAGCGCCAGGAGGAGGGAGTGGGTGAAGAACACGCCCACCAGGGCCGCGAGTGCCACCAGAAGGGCGAGGGTCATCAGCCGCTCGGCGGGCACCCCGGGCCGCTCGGCGCTCAGCACGCGCCCGGCGAAGAGGTTGCCGAGGAAGAAGGAGGCGCCGCTCAGGGTCCAGACGAGGGCGAAGGGGCCGGGATCCAGGCCGAAGCGCTCGTCGTAGAAGGCCGCCAGGTAGGCGAGGTAGCCCATGAACGCCGCCGTGCGCAGCATGGCGACGAAGAGGAGCGGAACCACACCGGGCAGGGCCCCGAGCAGTTTGAACGACGCCAGGTAGCCGGGCCGTCGCGCCTCTTCCCCGGCATCCTCACCCTCGTTCCCCGCACCGTGCGGACGACGGCCTGTCAGGAGGAAGTACGCGGCCAGGACCGCGGCGAGGACGGCGATCGCCCACAGGTCGCCCTGCCAGCCCCACAGCACGGCGGGCAGCGCGACCAGCGGCGCGGCGAGAAGAGCCGTGAGGGACTGGGTGGCGGTGATGAGGGTCGCCGCACGGCCGGCGGCGGCGTCGCCGGTGAAGCGGTCGGCCGCGGCGGCGGTGAGCGCCGGGTTGAGCACGGCGGTACCGGCACCGACCAGGAGGCAGAACGCCGCCAGCAGCAGGAAGTCGCCGCTCGCGCCGAGGGCCGCCGAGACGGCCAGTAGGGCGAGTCCGCCCGCGGCCGCCCATTCCTTGCGTACCCGGTCGATCAGTGGGGCGAGGGCGGTGCCCACGGCGAGGGCCGCGAGCCCTCCGAGGCCACGCAACTGGCCGAGGGCGGCGACGCCGCCGTCGGCGGCACCGGCGATGGGGACCAGGAAGGTGCTGTAGATGGTGAAGGGAACGAGACCGACGGCCGAGGCCAGCATGAGCGGCCACAGCACGCGGGTCATCCTCCAGTCGCTCGGGACGGCTCCGGCGGCCGCGGCCGATGCGGCCCCGTGGGGGCCGGCGGCCGCCGTCGCCTCGGCCGGGTCGGTGGCTGCCGGGTCCGTGGCGGGCGCCGCCGGGTCATCGACGGGCACGGTCGGGGTCGTGGCGGGCGCCGCCGGGGTCGTGACGGGCGCCACCGGGTCCTTGGTCTCGCTGCTCATGCGTCAGCCGCCCGGTACCGGTAGAGCGCGGTCTCGTCGGCGCTGAACTGGGAGAAGGGGAACGGCTCGGCGGAGAGCGCGGTCACGCCGGCGCCCAGGAAGGCACGCGCGACGGCGCTGCCGGTCTGGGCGTACACGACCAGCGGGAGGCCCTGCTCGCGGCAGTGTTCCAGGATCCGGTCGAAGCTTCCGTTGCTGAGGGTCATGCCGGTGGCGATCACGGCGTCGGCCTCGGCGAGCACCTGCGTCATGTCGTCGGTGACGGGGTCGCCCCAGTTGGTGGTGCGCAGGTTGAAGTCGCAGGGCAGCGGGGTGCCGCCCTGGTCGCGTATCGCGGCGACGAGAGGGTTGACGACGCCGATGAGGGCGACCTTCGCCCCGGTGTCGATGTCGAGCAGTCCGGCGACGGCGGCGTCCCTTGCCTGTGCCCGTTCCTCCGGCGTGCCGGTGGGCAGGGTGACGCTTTCGGCGTCGGGGGCGCCGCGGTGGGGCCGGACGCGTCCGAGGTAGGCGTCGAGGGCGGCGATGCGTACGGGTGCCGACTCGTGCCGGATCAGGGTGTCGAGGGTGTGGCCGGAGGCGTCCGCGCAGAAGTCGGGGGTGAGCTCGCCGGTTTCGAAGGACGAGGCACCGAATGCGTCGCCGGACCTGAGCAGCAGGTAGTGGTTGCGGTAGGTGACCTGGCTGCCGGCCAGCCGGGTGGTGTGGTGGAGCCAGAAGGCGCTGGTGACGGCCAGGTCGTGGGGCTTCGGCCCGTAGGCGCCGTCGAGGACCTCCTGCTGGAGGTCGGCCACGGACTGCGGCTGGGAAGGAGGCATGTCGAGCTCTTTCGTCTGGGGGTGTTCGGATACGGAGGGGGATGGTCAGGGGAGGTCGGCGAGCCGCTCCGCGCGGTGGGGAAGCCGCGTGCGCGGTGGCCGTCCGGCGGGCTGGAAGCAGAGCAGAAGCGACCGGCGGTCACGGGAGGTCCGGTTGGGGCCCGATCGGTGGACGATCAGGCCGGGGAACATGAGTACCGACCCGGCCGGGGCTTCGATCGTCACGGCGCCGCTGGTGTCGGTACGTGCCGTGTCGACCAGGAGCCCGGTGGGCTCGGCCCGGTCGCGGGGTGCGGGTCCGGCCAGATGGCTGCCCGGCACGATCATCAGGGCGCCGTTGTCCGCAGTCACATCGTCGAGGAAGATCATCGCGGTGGCGATGTCCCGAGCGTCGGAACCCGCGCAGCAGTACCAGTACGGATAGTCCTGGTGCCAGCGGAACTCGGAACCGACACCGGCGCGCTTGAAGTTGAGCTTGGAGGTGAAGGGGCCGAGCCGTTCCGTGTTCAGCAGCTTCCGCAGGGGGTGGGTGATGCGTTCGTCCGTCCACAGGGCGTCCAGCGCCTGATCGAGGTGGGTGACCGGCGCGAGGCTGCGCACGGCGGGCGGACGGGCGTCCGGCTCCCAGTGGACGACCGCGCCGTCCACGGTTTCGAGCCGGTGCCCGTCCGGCCACACAGCCACTTCGGAATGCCCGGAGAGGGCCTGTTCGGTCACCCGCGCCAGAGCGGACTCCGCGGCCCGGCTCAGGGACGCCGTCTCGGAGCGGCCGAGGAGCTGGGGCAGCAGGAGGAATCCGCGTGAGCGCAGCTCGCTGAGGGACACGGCCGAGGCACCTTTCCGGTCGGGTACGCGTGAGGGCAAGGGGGTGTGCGGGCTCGGGTCGCCCCGAGAGGGGGGCACGGGGGCAGGGGCGACCGGCAACGCCGCGAGCGTGCGTGCCAGGGCCCACGAGCCCGGCCGGACGGGACTTTCGCAACACCCCTAGGCCGTCTCGGCGACCAGAAGCGGTTCGCCGCGCAGCAGTGGGCTGTCGCGGGGCGGCCAGTCCATCGCGGACCAGGGGTGGCGCAGCTCGTCACGCGCGGTCACCTCGTGGGGTCGCATGGAGCCCGGGCCGACGGCCCTGGGGTGTTGGGCGTAGGCGCTGTCGACGTACCGGTGCCCGGTGTCGGCGGCGAGGAAGACGTAGGTCCGTGTGTCGTCGCGTTCCCGCTCCCACAGCGTGGCGAGGTAGGCCGCGCCTGCGGACAGGCCGGCGAAGATGCCGCTGGCCCGCAGGAGTGCGACGGCGCCGGACATGGCGTAGTCGAAGTTCACCCAGTGGATGCGGTCGTACAGGTCGTGGCGGACGTTCTGGAAGGGGATGGAGCTCCCGATGCCGGCGATGATCATGTCGGGGTCGGAGACGTGCTCGGCGCCGAAGGTGACGCTGCCGAAGGGCTGGACGCCTACGAGGGTCACGTCCCGGCCGGATTCGCGCAGGTAGGTGGCGATGGCTCCGGTGGACGCTCCGGTGCCGACGCCTCCCACGAGTGACAGGCGTCCCTCCGGGACCTCCTTGCGGATGAGGTCGGCGACGTCGCGGTAGCCGAGGTAGTGGATGTCGTCGTGGTACTGCCGCATCCAGTGGTAGTGGGGGTTCTCGCGGAGGAGTTCGCCGATGCGTTCCACGCGCAGGTTCTGGTCGAGGCGGAGGTTCTTGGAGGGCCGGACCTGTTCGAGCGTGGCGCCCAGGATCTCCAGCTGGACGCGGAGTGTCCGGTCGACCGTTGTGGAGCCGACGATGTGGCAGTGGAGGCCGTGACGGTGGCAGGCGAGGGCCAGTGCGTGGGCGTAGATCCCGCTGGAGCTGTCGACGAGTGTGTCCCCGGGCTTCACCTGTCCCGTTTCCAGCAGGTGGCGTACGGCTCCGAGTGCCGAGTACAGCTTCATCGTCTCGAAGCGCAGACAAACGGCCCCGGGCGGCACGGTGACCACGTCCGGTTCCTTGACCGCTTCGGCTATGTGCTCGTGCATTGTCTTCCTTTTCGGTTCGCGCGGTCAGGCGGCGTGGGGGTGGCGGCGCATCCTGAAGAGGTACGCCTGGCAGTTGTCGCCCTCCCAGGTCTGGCGGTGCACGATCTCGGGGTGGAATCCGGCGTCGACGGCGTGTGTGACGATCCGCTTGAGCTCCGCGGTGTTGGACACGATCAGGTGGATCTCGCCGTCCGGCGCGAGCAGGTCCCGGTCGACGATCTGGTCGAGGAAGCGGACGACGATGTCGGCGCCCACGCAGACGTTCCGCACGACCGTCGGATCGTCGCTGGTGCGCACGGCGACGGCGGGTGGGTTGAAGGTGATGACGTCGAGCCCGGCGCCGGAGGGGAACTCCTCGAAGAGGTTGGACACCAATGGGCGGAAGACGGTGTCCGCCCGGTTTCCCACGATGCGTTCGTAGTGGGCGGCGGCCGTGGCGACGCTGTCCGGGTGGACGTCGGCCGCGTAGACCTCCCGGGCGCCGAGGGTGCCGGCGATCACGGCCTCGACGCCGAGGCCGGCGCCTATGGCCGCGTACGAAAGGCCCTTGACCGCGATCGTGCCGTCCTGGAGCCGGTCGTGGACGATACGGCTGGTGTCGCCGGGCCTGAAGACGCCGGGCGGCAGGTCGAAGGTCCAGCCGTTGTAGGTGTAGCCGCGGTGTGTGTGGATGTCGGACGTGGAGTTGTTGATGGCGAGGATCTCGTCCCGGGGCAGGGTGTCGGGCAGTGCTTCGAGCAGTGCCCGGGCGGCGGCCCGCGCGGCCGGGGCGCCTGCTGCGGTCCGGTCTGTCATGTGTCCTCCGTGTTCGGGGGGATGGTGGGTCGTGAGCCGTTCAGGCGCCGGAGACGGACGGGGCCGCGGCCGGATCGGCGTCGCGCGGGGCCGTGCCGAGGTCCATGGCGCGTACGAGCTGCCGGGTGAGCGCGGCCCGGGGGGTGCGCAGCACCTGTTGGGGCGTGCCCGTCTCGACGACGTGTCCGTCGTCGACGACGACGATGTGGTGCGCGACAGCGGCGAGGAGTTCCAGGTCGTGGCTGACCCAGAGCAGTGCCGTCCCGTTGCGCTCGCGCAGGGCGGCCAGTTCGGTGAGGACCGCGGCGGTCGCGTCGGCGTCCAGGGCGGTGGTGATCTCGTCGCAGATCAGCACGTCCGGCTCGGCGATCACGGCGCGGGCGAGCGCGGCGCGCTGCAGTTCCCCTCCCGACAGTCCCGCGGGCGGGCGCCGGACGGTCTCCTCGGCCAGTCCGAGGCGGCCCAGCAGGCGCAGTGCCGCTTGCGTCGCCGTGCCGGGTGCGAGTCCGAGGAGCCGTACGGCGGTGCGGGCGACCTGTTCGGCGACGGGGCGCCGCTCGTCGAAGGAGGACCGCACTTCCTGCCAGACGTACTGGACCCTTCTCTTCTGCTCCGTGGTGCGTCGGCGCAGGACGGGGAGCGGGTCGCCGTCCAGGAGTACCTGGCCGGTGTGGCGCTCGTGCAGTCCGGCGACGCAGCGGGCCAGCGTCGTCTTGCCGCTGCCGGACAGGCCCGCCACGCCGACGCAGGCGCCGGCGGGCAGCTGGACGTCGACGCCGTGCAGGACGGGTTGCCTGCGGCGGGTGTGCAGATGGGCGGAGAGGCCGCGTACCTGGAGGACCGGTGTCCGGTCCGGGTCGCGTGGCGTGTGGCGCGGGGTGGTGACCGGGCGCCGCGCGGGCAGGGTGGCGGCGGGACCGCCCGACGCGGTCACGCGCCCACGGTCCAGGACGACCACGTGGTCGGCGAGCGCCCGTAGCAGGTCGTGGTCGTGGCTGAGGAGCAGGATCGCCAGGCCGGTGCGGGTCAGCGCGGCCAGCTCCCCGGCCAGACGCATCCTTGTCACCGTGTCGAGCCCGGTGCTCGGCTCGTCGAGGACGAGCACGTCGGGACGGCACACCAGTGTCTGCGCGAGCGCGACGCGCTGGCGCTGACCGCCCGAGAACTGGTGGGGGAAACGCTGCTCGGTGTCCCGGCCGGGGGGCAGCTGGGCGGCGTTCAGCGCCTCGCCGACGGGGTCCTTGCCGCGCGTGTGGTGGAGCATGGCGAGTTCGGCCAGGACGGAGCCGGTGCGGCGGGCGGGATTGAGGGCGTCGCCCGGGTGCTGGGGCATGTAGGCGATGACACGGCCGCGCAGCCCCGCCGCCGCCTCCGTCGTGCCGTTCTCGTCCACGACCGTGGTGCCGCCGGCCGTCACCCGTCCGCGAACGCGTATCCCTGAACCGGCCTCGCCGAGAAGGGCGAGGGCGGCCGTGGTCTTGCCGCTGCCGGACGGGCCGACGAGTGCGGTGACCCGTCCCTGGTACAGGTCGAAGCCGACCTCGTCGAGCAGCGTGGTGTCCCCCGCCCGTGCGGTGAGTCCGCGCACGGTGACGAGCGGTGTCTTCGGGGTCATCGAACGGCTTCCTGTGTACGGCGGGAGTGGGCCAGCAGGCGGTCGGCGAGCAGGTTGAGTCCCACGGTGAACATGACGAGCATCGCGGCGGGCGCCAGCACCGCCCACGGCTGGAGAAGCAGGCCTTCGCTGCTGCGGGAGATGCTCACCGCCCAGTCCGGCGCGGTCGGGCTGAGGCCCAGTCCGAGGAAGTTGGCCGAGCCGACGAGGAAGACGGCGAGCGTGACGCGGGTGCCGATGTCGGCGGCGACCGGGGAGAGCACCGAGCGGGCCACGTGGTCGAGTTGGACGCGCGGCCGGGACTCGCCCTGTACCCGCAGGGCTTCCGTGACGGGGCTGCTGGCGGCGTCGAGGGCCGCGGCCCGCACGAGTCTGGCGACCGGGGGGACGTTGACGGCCGCCACCGACAGGGTGATGGCGACCGGCGAACCGCGCCAGCCCACCGCCACGACGCTGATCACCAGGAGGGTGGGCAGCGGAAGCAGCACGTCGAGGGGGCGGATGAGCAGTTCGTCGGCCCAGCGGCGACGGGCGGTGGCCGCCAGGAGTCCGACGAGTCCGCCGATCAGGTAGGCGACGGCGACGGCGCCGATCGCCATGCCGAGCGCGCTGCGCCCCCCGTGCAGCAGCAGGGCGAGTACGTCACGCCCCAGCCCGTCGGTGCCGAGCGGGAGGCCGGCTCCGCCGGGGGCGTACGGCGCGTATGCCCCGGGAGCCGCCGGGTCGGCGACGACCGGGCCGATGAGGGCGATGCCCAGCGGTACGGCCAGCAGCAGTCCGCCGACGGGCACCGCGGGCCTGGTCACGGCCTTCACCGGAGGACCTCCGTTCGGGGTACGAGGCGGTGGCACACCAGGTCCGCCGCCAGGCTGAACAGCAGCGCGGCCGCGGCCACCACCAGGGCGAGGCCCTGCACGGTGGGAACGTCGCGCGCCTCAACGGCCCGGACGAGCGCGGTCGCCACGCCGGGTATCGCGAAGACGGCCTCGACGATGAGGACGCCGCCGACCAGGTTGTCGCCCACCCGGGCCAGTTCCTGGACTCCCGGAACGGCCGCGTTGGGCAGGACGTGGCGCAGCAGGAGGGTGCGGCGGGGCACGCCGAGACGCCGGGCCTGGGTGACGTAACCGGCTTTGAGGACGGTGACCATGCCGGCCCGGATCTGCCGGGACAGCAGGCAGATCATGCGGGCGGCCACCACGACGACCGGCAGCACGAGCAGCGCGGGCCGGCCGAGCAGGTCGGCGGCGTCCACGCCGACCCAGGTGGCGGGCAGCCAGCCGAGCTTCAGCGAGAGGCCCGCCACGAGCAGCAGCGCCAGCAGGAAGTCGGGTACGGCGCTGAGCGCGAGGGTCACCGACGTGACCGCCCGGTCCAGTCGCCCGCCCTCACGCAGCCCGGACACGATGCCGAGCAGCACCGCGAGTGGCACGACGACCGCGAGGGTCACCGCCGCCAGCACCAGGGTGGTGCCGGCCGACTCGGCCAGGACATCCAGGACCGGGCCGCCGCTGACCAGGGAGGTGCCCAGGTCGCCGGTGAGTACTCCGTGTGCCCAGTCGGTGAAGCGTTCCGGGGCCGGCCGGTCGAGCTGGAGCTGCTCGCGCAGCGCCGCGACCTGTTCCGGTGTGGCGTCCTCATTGTTGCGGACGTCTGCCGCGTCACCGGGAAGCAGTGACGTCAACGCGAACACCAGCACCGTGAGCAGGGCCAGTTGTACGGCTCCGACGGCGAGCCGCTGCAAGGCGTACCCGCGCATGCTCAGGCCAGCCACACCTTGTCGAACCGGGCGGAGTCCATGCTGTTGGGCGGGGCCTCCTCGACGCCGCGCACCCGGGCCGAGACGGCGTTCAGCCAGTCCGGGTGGCCCCAGATCAGCAGCCCGCCCTCGTCGTGGACGGTGCGCTGGAGCTGCCCGTACAGGCGGGTGCGTTCGGCTTCGTCGGTCGTGGACTGGGCCTTGGTGAAGGTGCTGTCGAAGTCCTTGCGACGCCAGCCGGACGCGTTGAAGGCGGACTTCGTCAGCAGGCGGTCGTTGATGTAGGTGGGGACGGTCATGGCGCCCGAGCGGTGGCTGCCCATCACGCCCTTGGTGAGCTGGTCCTTGAAGTAGGTCTCGGAAGAACCGGTCGTGATCTTGATGCGGAGTCCGGCGTCGGCGGCCTGCTCGGCGAAGAGGGTCGCCGCCTCGACGAAGCCGTTGGCGACGGAGGAGGTGTAGATGGACAGTGGCTTGTTGAGCACGCCCGCCTTCTTCAGCAGCGCGCGGGCCTCGGCGACGTCACGTGTCCGCTGCGGTATGTCCTGCGGGTAGTACTGGTAGCCCTTGCCGAACATGTCGTTGCCGACCACGCCCTGGCCCGCCAGCACGACCTCGACGAGCTTCTCGCGGTCGGCGAGCAGCTTGAGGGCGAGCGTCACGTCGGGATCGGTGAAGGGCTCCTGGTCGCACTTCATGACGATCGCGTGGGCGGTGCTGCCCTTGGCGGCGACGATCCGGACCGACTTGTCGGCCTGCGCGGTCCGGGCGAAGGTCGGCGTCATCTCGTGGCCGTACTCCGCTTCCCCCGCGCGCAGCGCGTTGCCGCGCGCGTCCGCGTCGGCCGACAGGATCCTCAGCTCGTCGACGTACGGCCCACCGCCCCAGTGGTCGTCGAAGCGCTCGGCGACGAAGGACTTGCCGGCCCGGAAGGACTTCAGCCGGAACGCCCCGGTGCCGACCGGCTCGGCGGGGTCCGAGTAGCGGGAGCTGACGATGGACGTGCCCAGCGTGCCGAGGAGGGCGGGGAGTTCGGCGCTCGGTCGGTTCAGCCGGAGCTCGACGGTGTTCTTGCCGGTGCCGCGGCTCTGCTTCAGATCGATGACGGAGAGCAGACCCCGTGCGAAGTGGGTGGTCGCCTTGGTGTCGAGGATGCGGGCGAAGCTGAAGAGCACGTCGTCGGGGGTGAGCTTCTTGCCGTCGTGGAACGTGGCGTCCCGCAGGGTGAACCGCCACACCGTGGCGTCGGCGTTGGACTCCCATTTCCGCGCGAGTCGCGGCACCGGCGCCATGTTGGCGTCCAGCTCCACGAGCCGGTCGAACAGTGCCTTGGTGCGCGCCATGTCGATGGCCAGCGCTTCGGCGTGCGGGTCGATCGTCTCCTGTTCGCCGCCGCCGGTGAACAGTGCCCGGAACCGCCCGCCGCGCCTGGGCTTCGCCCTGTCGTCGGCCGAAGCGCCGTCCGGGCCGGCGCTTGCCCCGCAGCCGGAGAGAACCAGGGCTCCGGCAGTGCCTGCCGCGCCGGCAAGGGCGAGGAATTCTCGGCGGTTACGGAATGTCGACATGCTGCTCCCCGGGGATGACGTGAAGTGGGCCCCGCGCCGGGGCCGCAGGACGGGGCGGGGCGGCGAGGGGCCCCGACAGCATCACTTAAATGAAAATGATTGTCAATGCAGATTGAGGCGGCCACCGGGCGTCCTCGGTCGACCACCGCCTGTGGTAGTTTGCGCGGGCCAGTCGAACTCCGTGCGTGTGTACGTGAGTCAGGGAATCCGGTGCGAATCCGGAACTGACGCGCAGCGGTGAGGGTGACGGGCGTGGCAACCGAAGCCACTGGGCCGGATCGTCCGGCCCGGGAAGGCGCCTCGTCCGGGTGATCCCGAGTCCGAAGACCTGCTGGCGCATCCGTACGTACGGGCCCCGCGCATGGGCCCTCGACGCCGAGGACGACACTGTGCCCCGCACCCTTCCCATGCCCTCCTTCGCCGTGCTCCTGTGCTGCGGCACCCTCCTCCTGGCCGGATGCGGGACGTCCGCCGGCACCTCGTCCAAGCCGGGCGAAGCGACGAGGGCGCTCGACAACTGCGGCCGGAAGGTGGAGATCAGGGGACAGGGCCCGCGGCGGGCCGTGTCCCTGAACCAGGGCACCACCGAGATCCTGCTGTCCCTGGGGCTCGCCGACCGGATGGCCGGCACCGCCACCTGGACCGACCCGGTGATGAAGGGCCTGGAGAAGGCCAACGCGGATGTGCCCCGGCTGGCCGAGAACAACCCGGCCTTCGAGAAGGTCCTCGATTCCGAGCCCGACTTCGTCGCCGCCTCGTTCGCCTCCACGCTCGGCAAGGGCGGTGTGGCCACGCGCGAGCAGTTCGAGAAGATGGGCGTCCCCACCTACCTCTCCCCGGCCGACTGTGTGGGCAAGGACAACAGCGGCAAGGGCGACGGCGTGCGGACGAAGCCGCTGACGATGGACACCGTCTACGGAGAGGTGCGTGACCTGGCGCGCGTCTTCGACGTCGAGGATCGCGGCGAGGTACTGACGGCGCGCCTCAAGGCCCGCGTGACGAAGGCGACCACGGGTCTGAAGGCCTCGGACGTCACCCTGCTGTACTGGTTCGCCAACGCGGAATCCCCGTACATGGCGGGCTGCTGCGGGGCTCCCGGGATCATCACCGAGGAGATCGGCGCGAAGAACGTCTTCGACGACACCACCGAGGAATGGCCGCAGATCAACTGGGAGACCGTCGCCGAGCGCAACCCCGACGTCCTGGTCATCGGTGACCTCACCCGCAAGTCGCAGACCGCCGAGAGCGCCGCGAAGAAGATCGCCTTCCTGGAGTCGAACCCGGTCACCGCGCACATGGAGGCCGTCAAGCACAAGCGGTACGTCCTCCTCAGCGGCCAGGCCATGAACCCGACCATCCGGACGGTGGAGGGCATCGAGCAGGTCGCCGCCGCGCTCCGCGAGTTCGGCCTGGCGAAGTGACCGCGGCCCTGCTGCGCACGACGGCGGGGCTGACCGCGCTCGCCGCCTCCGTCGCGCTGGCCATCACGATCGGCCCGGCGGACCTAGGGGTCGGCGATGTCTGGTCCGTCGTCGTCGCCCACCTCGGCGGAGCCGAATCCGGCCTCACCCCGATCCGCGACGGAATCGTGTGGAACCTGCGCCTGCCACGCACCCTGCTGGCCGCGGTGTGCGGCGCCGGCCTCGCGTGTGCGGCGCGGTCATGCAGTCGCTGCTGCGCAACCCGCTCGCCGACCCGTTCGTGCTCGGCGTCTCCTCCGGGGCCTCGACCGGTGCCGTCCTGGTCGCCGTCCTCGGCTTCGGCGGCGGATCTCTGTCCGTCCCGGGGGGTGCCTTCGTGGGCGCGGTGTGCTCGTTCGCCGCGATGCTCCTGCTGAGCCACACGCTGGGCGGCACCACCGACCGGGTGGTGCTGTCCGGCGTGGCGGCGATGCAGCTGTTCTCCGCGCTCACCTCCTTCGTCGTGGTCACGTCCGCCGATGCCGAGACGACGCGAGGTGTGCTGTTCTGGCTTCTCGGCTCGCTCAGCGGTGCCGGCTGGACCGACGTGTGGCTGTGTCTCGCCGCGCTGACCGTCGCACTGGCCGTCTGCCTCGGCCACGCCAGGTCCCTGGACGCGTTCGCCTTCGGGCAGGACGCGGCGGCAACCATGGGCGTGAACGTCGCCCGGACGCGGTTGGTGCTGCTGTGTGTCACCGCGCTGCTCACGGCCGCTCTCGTCAGCTCGGCGGGTGCCATCGGCTTCGTCGGCCTGGTGCTGCCGCACGCCGCCCGGGCTCTCACCGGTCCTGGGCACGGGCGACTGCTGCCCGCCGCCGCGCTGGGCGGTGCGGTGTTCCTCGTGTGGATCGACACGCTCGCCCGCACCGTCATCGACCCCCAGGAAGTCCCCGTCGGTGTCATGACCTCCCTCGTGGGCGTCCCCGCCTTCGTGCTCATCCTGCACCGGACCGGAAAGGCAGGCCGATGACCCTCAGCGCCGACCGCGTCCGCCGCGCCGTCGACGGGCGGCTCGTCCTCGACGGCGTCAGCATCACACCGCCGCCCGGCCGCATGACCGGACTGCTCGGCCCCAACGGGTCCGGGAAATCCACGCTGCTGCGCGTACTGAGCGGAGTGCTCGCCCCCGACTCCGGAGTCGTCACCCTGGACGGCGAACCCCTGGACCGGCTGCGCCGCAGGGACATCGCCCGCCGCATGGCCGTCGTCGAACAACAGGCCGACACCCTCGTCGAGCTGACCGTCGCCGACGTCGTACGCCTCGGTCGCACCCCTCACCGGCGGGCCTGGACACCTCCGGGGCCGGCGGACGAGCGAGCGGTGCGCGACGCCCTGGAGCGCACGGGTCTCACCGACGCGGCGGACCGACGCTGGCGCACCCTCTCCGGAGGCGAACGCCAACGCGTCCAGATCGCCAGGGCCCTCGCGCAGGAACCGCGCGAACTCCTGCTGGACGAACCGACCAACCACCTCGACATCCAGCACCAGCACGACCTGCTGCGTCTCGTACGGGAGCTGGACGTCACGAGCGTCGTCGCCCTGCACGACCTCAATCTCGCCGCGATGTACTGCGACCACCTCCTCGTCCTGCGCCGAGGCCGGGTCGTCTCCGCCGGTGCGCCCCGGGACGTCCTCACCGAGGCCCTGATCGCGGACGTGTACGGCGTCCGCGTCGCGGTCACCGACCCGGACGGGGACGGCCGCCCGCACATACGGGTGCTGGGCCCCCGAGAAGGCGCCGTCATCCCTCCCGGGCGCTCGGCCGGGCGGCCGACGAGTGACTGAGGCTCGCCCCGCCCGCAAGACCGCGGGCGGCGGCGTACGGGCGGAACGGGCTCGCGAACAACAGCGCCCCCAGGGTCGGGGCGCTGTGCTCGGTGTGCGGACGGGCCTCAGACGGCCCAGAAGTACTGGTCACCGAAGCGGCTCACCGCTTCGTAGGCGGCTTGCGCGTTGACCATGCACCACTCCATCCCGCCGTGCTGGTCGATACATGTCCGCCGCATCTCTTCCAGGAAACGCCGGTCGATCCAGTCCTTCGTCTCGCGAACGGGGCTGAGGTGGAGGCCCATGTGCTGGGCGCCGTAGTTGCGGTAGCCGAAGTCGTGCTGGTTGCAGGCCTCGGTGAAGAAGTCCTGGATGTGCTGGGGGCCTGAGCAGCCGTCGTTGCTCCAGTCGAACGGAGCGATCGGCGAGTGGCGGGAGAAGTCGTGGTAGCTCAGGCTCATGATGGTGTACGCCACTTCCTTGTCGCCGGCGGGTGCCGCTGAGGCGCTGGTGCCGGCGTAGAGGGAAGCGAGGGAGCAGGCTCCTGCAAGAGCGGTGCGCAGGGCAGTGCGAAGGTTCACGCGTAATCCTTTCGGATGAAGGCCGAGTGCGGCCTGTTCGGGGATGGGTGGTCGCGGGTGACGCGGGGGGCCGGGGGACGTCGGGGCGCCCTGCCGGTGGTCGGGCCGATGCCGGCGGCGAGTCGCCCGGCGCCTGCCCGCGTGCCTGTGCGGCGTGGGGCCGGGCGGGCTAGGCCTGGTTGACGTTGATGCAGCTGGCCCATCCGTTGCCGATGGCCAGACCGCTGTTCTCCCAGGTGCTGCGGTAGAAGTTCTTGGTCTGGCCGTCGGTGTGGTCGTAGGTGAAGCGGGCCATTCCGCCCTCTCCGTCCCAGGTCACGTACGTGCGGTAGTTCTGCCGTTCACAGCTGTTCGGGAAGGGCCAGTCGGGGTCGGCGTGCGCGGGGGTGACCGTCAGCACGACGACTCCGGCGGTTGCGGCGAGGACTGCGGCGGCGTTCTTGAGTCCCTTGCGCATGGTGCTCCTTGGTGTCGGGCGGCCGGCTCGCCTTGGTGGGCCGGTCCGCGTAGGTCGGTCGGCGCGTCTGACGGCACGCGGTCACCGACTGCCGAACCCGTGCCCGAGCCGTGCGTCGAGGCGCCGCGGACAGGGGCTTCGGGGTGGATGACTGGAGTTTGTGGTGGTCCGGCACAGCCGTGCAAGCTCGTCCCGGTTGCTTCATGGATGTGGGGATCCCTAAGGTTCTGACCTGCCGGGACGTGTTCGTCCCGGGACGGGGGACGCCCCGGTGAAGCACCATCGGCAACACAGGAGGGGGCACGTCGGTGGCCGAAGGGCAAGGGGGTCGGGCCGCTCCGGCACGGCAGTTGGGCGACGCGCTGCGGACCCTTCAGCAGCGCTCCGGGCGGACCTTGCGGTCGCTGGAGTCCGAAGTGCTGATCAGTGACTCGTCGCTGTCGCGCTACCTGCGCGGCAGCACGGTCCCGCCATGGGCCACCGTCAGAGATCTGTGCCGGGCGCTGGGAGCGGACCCGGACGCGTACCGGACGCTGTGGGAGGCCGCCAACCAGTGCCAGCCGGCCTCCGTTGACACGCCGGCCTACGTCGCTGGGCCGGACGCCACTGATACACCGCCGTCCGCTCCGATGCCGGAACCTGTCCCGAGACGCCGCATTGCGGCCTGGGCCCAGTCCCTACGGGTGCGGGTACGGAGCCGCTGGGTGTACGCGACGGTCGGCGTGCTGGCGGGCGGCGTGCTCGGCTCGGTCGTCACGTGGCACATCGCGGCGCCGACGTCGGTGCCGGAATCGGGGCAGAGTCGGCACGCGGCCGGGCCGGTGGCGGCGTTCGGCGACAAGCCCGGCAGGTCGGATGCCGTTCGGCCCTTCATCAACCGGGCGACGGGTCATTGCCTGGACGACAGCCTCGACCACGGACTGCGCGTCTACCCCTGCAACGGACTGAGCTACCAGAGGTGGACGGTCCGTGCCCTGCCCCGCGGCACCTATCAACTCAGGAACCACGCGACGGGAGAGTGCCTGAACAGCCGCGCCAAGGATGTGCACACCGGAACGTGTGGCACCTCGTCGTCGGGAACATGGACGGTCAAAGCCTGGGCCGATGAATCGGTGGCACTCTCCGGTGCGGCGACGGGTGCCTGCCTGGAGGACAGCGCCGGAGGACTGCGCGCCGCGGAATGCCGGCCGACGAACCGGCAGAAGTGGGGCTGAGCGGCCTTTGCGGAGTGGAAAGGCCGCTCGGAACGTCAGTTCGGGTCGCGGCGGTCAATTGCCCGACCGGTCTGATCACCGGGCCGCCTACCCGTTTCCGACGGTCAGGCGCCCGTCCTCGAACGTCAGCTCGGCCGCGTACATCACCCGCCGGGACCGGTCAGCGCTCCAGCCGTGGAAGACGATCCGGTCACGGCCGCCGGCACCGGCCACCACATCCTGCCCTCCCGGGCCGCGCACCGCCCCGGCGAAGGTGTCCTTGGTCAGCAGTGGCGCGTCTGCCTTGACATAGGGTCCGGTGAGACGCTCCGCCACCGCATATCCCGTGCTGTACTCGTCCGTGCGGTACGCCCCGGCCGAATACAGCAGCACATACGAGCGGCCTCGCCGGATCAGCGTCGGAGCCTCGACCAGGTCGCCCTCCCAGTCACGGTCCTGGGTCATCAGCTTCACCGGCTCACTCTCCAGATGTGTGCCGTCCCAGGAAACAGCCTGCATCTGGAGCCATGTCCGGATGCCACAGCAGTTGCCGTCGTTCTTCCAGACGACATACCTGCGCCTGCCTTCGGTGTAGCTGGCCGCGTCGATCGCACCGCCCTGCTCAAGGGGACAGATCAGCGGCTTCTCGCCGACCGGCCGGAACGGCCCCTGCGCGCTGTCGGACAGGGCGACGCCGATGCACTGGCGTCCACTGGCTCGCTCGCGCGCCGTGTAGTACAGGGTGAAACCGCGGCCGTGGGCGAACACCTCGGGGGCCCACACCCGCGGCTCGTCCGGGTCCACCCACTCCCCCAGCACTGGCAGGGCGTCATCGGTCCCCGCCGACCAGTGCGCCAAGTCCCGTGAGGTCGCCCGCTGTACGTTCCTGCCGTTCCCGCTCGTGGCGTAGGCGTGATACACACCGCGCACTTTCACCACGTCCGGGTCCGGGAAGTCCACGTCCAGTACGGGCTCGGCTCCCCCCGCAGCGGCTGCCGCGGGCAAGACCATGACCATCGCGAGCGAGGCGAGCACAGCGACAGGGCGCAGACAACGACGCAGGATGCCGTACAACATGACCTTGCCTTTCGGAGCAGCGTCGGGCGGACAGCAGACGCTGACCGGTCACACGGACAAACGACGCGGCCGCCCTCAGGTTGCCCCCGTTCGGGTTCGCGGCCGAGGGGGGCTCACTGCCACGGCCACGGACACCACGTACGGCTCGTCCACCTCACCGCCGGGGAAGTGGCGGGTGAGGTGTTTCCGCTCCGCCGCGAGGAAGGACGAGGCCGCGGGCTCTCCGAGGACGATGAAGGCCGAGTGGGTGGCGAGCTTGGCGAGGTGGAAGTCGACGGGGACGCGGCGTGACCAGCGCAGCGTACGGGTCGCCCAGGTGAGTCCGGCCGGTGTCGCCACGTCGGAGATGTAGCAGCCGGGCCCCAGTCGCTCCTCGATCCTGGCCGCCTGCTCGGCCACCCAGGGTACGGACGGGTCCGGATCGTTCCACCACAGTGCGAGCGCGCCCCCGGGGCGCAGGGCGCGCAGCGCGGACGGGACGGCCCGTGCGGGATCGGTCCAGTGCCAGGCCTGGGCGTACGTGATGAGGTCGAACGTGCCGTCGGCCAGGGGCAGCCAGTTGCCGTCCCCGCGCACGACCGGAATCCCGGGGTGCTCGCGCCGGAACGGCGCCGTCATCCCGGCGCCGGGTTCCACGCCCACGACGTGGGCCCCGCGTTCGTGCAGGTCCCGGGCGGCGATGCCGGTCCCGGTGCCCACGTCGGCCACCCGGGCGCCGGCCAGCCGCTGTCCGCTGAACTCCTCCAGGGTCGCGAAAACGGCCTCGGGGTAGCGCGGCCGATACGCGGCGTACGCGCGCGCGGCCCGGCCGAAGGCCAGAGCGCGTTCACCGGCGGGGATGTCGTACGTCATGCACCGACTATTCCGCAGGCCCCCGGTCCGCGACAGGGCCAGTCCGAGCGAGTGGCGCGGATCCGCCACACCGCCAGGGTGCTCCGGGCACCCCGGGGGTGCCCCGGGTGACCCGGGGCCTAGGGAAAGCACCGGGTCCGCCTTGGACGACGCCGCGGCACCGCGCGGCCTAGCTTCGAGGCACAGTCCCTGCATGTTCGGTGTCCCAGGGGCTCGCCGGACGCGAGGAGTTGATGGGCATGCAGCAGCAGTACGGTCTCGCCCCTTTCGGAGCGAGTGAAACCTACGAGGGGGATCCCGAGTTCGGAGCCGAAGGCCTGCACGAGTTCGCGGAGGGCGAGGCGGAGTTCGGGGCCGAGGCCGAGCACGAGGCGGCCTGGGAGGAGTTCGGGACGGGCGAGGCGCATGCCCTCCAGGAGGTCGTGCCCCTCTCGATGGAGAGCCCCCTGTCCGAGGCCGAGGAGGAGCAACTGGCCGCCGAACTCCTGGAGATCGGCAGCGAAGCCGAGCTCGAACAGTTCCTCGGCAGGCTCGTCCGGAACGTGTCGCGCGGCGTACGCGGATTCCTGCGCTCGCCGGTCGGCCGTAGCCTCGGCGGCATTCTGAAGAACGTGGCGCGGGCCGCGCTGCCCGCCGTCGGCGGAGCCCTGGGATCCATGGTCGCGCCCGGCATCGGCACGACCATCGGGACCCGGCTCGGCACCATGGCGGGCAGGTTGTTCGAGGTCGAGGCCGAGGGCGCGGACCAGGAGGAGTACGAGTTCGAGGTCGCCCGGCGGGTCGTCCGGCTGGCCGCGACGGCGGCGGGCAACGCGGCGCTCGACCGCCGGCAGGGGCCGCCGCAGACCCTCGCCGGTGACGCGGTGCTGTCGGCCGCCAGGCGGTACGCCCCGGGCGTGGCCCGCCGGTTCCGGTCCTTCGCCCAGCCCGCGCCGTGGAGTTGGCCCGCTCCCGTGCCGGGCGGCGGCCTGCTGCGGGCACCTGCCGCAGGCGGTGGCGCGCACCGCTGCTGCGGGCCCGGGTCGGCCCAGGGCGGTGTTCCGGGGGTGCTCCAGGGAGGCTCGCCGGGCGGTGTCCCGAGGGCGGTCCCCGCAGGCCCCGTGCCGACGTCGCGGGCCAGGTCCGGGCGGTGGGTGCGTCAGGGCCACAAAATCGTACTGCTGGGGATCTGACCGTGTCGGCCCGGTCGGTGGCCGCGCTGCTCGAAGGTGAGACACGGGCGCTCCTCACCCGCCTCGACCGGGTCAAGCCGTTCGTGCTGCACGAGACGATGGTGCTCGCCGCCGCGCCGGCGCCCGCCGCGCAGACCGCGATCGAGGCCTACCTGGCGCGGGGGCGCGCCGAACTGCGCGGCCGGGCCGGGGACTTCCTGGCCTGGCTGGCCGGCCCGGGACGGGCCGCTCCGGCCGAGGAGATGCAGCGCCGTTACGTCGCTGTGCGGTGGCGCTTCAACGACGTACTCGCCCAGCTCGACGTGTTCCACGACGCGCTCACCCAGCGCAGCGAGAACAGTGTCGGCGTATGGCTCTCCGGACTGGACGTGGCGGCGGCCGACGCGCTGCGCGTGCCCGGAACGGCCGTGGCGGTGCCGCCCGTGGTCTGCTATCTCGACCGGGGGCCCGGCGGCGCGATCCGCCGGGCCAACACCCGGATCCCCGGCAATGGCCGCACTCCCGTCGCCCTCATCCGCATCCCCCGCGAACGCATGGTCGGGTACGGCATCGGTGCCTCGCTCGTCCACGAGGCGGGCCACCAAGTGGCCGCGCTGCTCGACCTGGTGCGGCCCCTGCGCGAGCGGCTCCACGACATCGAGCGGCGCAGCCGCGGCCCGGCGGACCGAGCGGCCTTCGCCTGCTGGGGGCGGTGGATCTCGGAGATCGCCGCCGACCTGTGGTGCGTGGGGAAGCTCGGCATCGCCGGCACGCTCGGCCTCATGGCCGTGGTGAGCCTCCCCCGCGCTTTCGTGCTCACGCCCGTCCCCGGGGACCCTCATCCCTTCCCCTACATCCGGGTCCGGCTCTCCTGCGCCCTGGGCAACGGCCTGTACCCGCATCCGCAATGGGCCCGGCTGGCGGCCCTGTGGTCCTCCTGCTATCCCCCCGAGCGCGCCCCGGCGCCGCTGCGCCGCCTGATCGCCGCGCTGGAGGCCACCATGCCGACCCTTGCCCTGCTGCTGCGCGACCACCGCCCGCCCGCCCTCCGCGGCGCGACGCTGGGGCAGGCGCTGCCGTTGTCGTCCCGCACCCCCGAGTCGCTGCTCGCCCTCCACCGCGGGTGGTCGCGGCGGCCCGCCCTCATGCGGGACGCGCCCCCCACGCTGGTCTTCGCGGTGCTCGGCCAGGCGAGGGCCGCCTCCCGCATCAGCCCCGAGACGGAGAGCGGGCTCCTCGGCTCGCTGATCACCGGCTGGGCAGTGTCCAGCACGCTCACCCCATTGAGTTGAGGAGGTCAGTCATGGCCATCGTCCATGCCCATCCCGAACGGATCCCGCAGGGCGGGCGGGTCCAGTTGACCATCGCCCGGAGTTCCCCCCACGCGGGGGACCCGGGGGTGGAGCAGGACGCGCCGGTCGAATGGAGCGTCGACGGTGTGGGCCGGCTGCACACCGTAAGCCAGTCCGACCCCACCCAGGCGTACTGGGATGTGCCCGAGGACCAGCAACCGGCCGCCTATACGGTGCGCGGCGCGTTCCTCGACCCGGGCGAGGGGGGAGAACCCGTGCGGGACGGCGGCACGGACGTGGTCGTCGTCACCGCCCGCCCCTTCGGCGCGCGTGACAGCGTGCAGGTCCACATGGGCCGTTCGCACACCGAGCCCACCGACGACCAGGCGCTGTGGACGATCATCCGGCAGAGCACCGAGCGGATCTCCTTCAACGCCTACGCCCGGTGGATCGACGGCATGTTGTGCTCCGGCCGCGAATCATCGGTGATCCCCTGGCCCAGGAGCGTCCCCGGTCCCCGGGCCCTGCCTTTCCCCGGTGTCGACGGCTACCGGCTCCTGAAGGTCGCCACCGAGGTCTTCCTGCTGGCCAACTGCGGTGTCCACATCTCCTCGCGGGACCTGCGCCGGCTCTTCACCGATCTCGACCTGGAGAACGAGCGGGAGCGGTACGGAAGTCAGGAGGCGGGCGGCGAGGCGTTCCGGCGGGCCATCGAGAGCCGGTGGAGCCGCTACATCTCGGCCGACCCGAACCCGGATCCGGGCGGGGATCCCACCGCGGACCCCGCCCTGCTGCCGTACCTCGGTGTCATTCGGCTCAAGCTGGGCGAGCAGGCCATCGACGTCGGCGAGGGGTTCGGCCGGCAGTGCTACGGCATCCTGCGCGACAAGCTCACCTTCCCCTTCCTCCTGGAGCTGATCTGGAGCTACTGGCACGAGGAAGGCATGCTCGTCCAGTCCATCGACGCCGTCGCCCGCCGCTTCCAGAACATCCACGGACCCGGTGCCCAGGATCCGCTGGCGCACATGGAGATCGACCCCCTCCGGGCGATCAACCCCCTGCTGTGGGGCTACATCCAGGACGAACAGCACCGGCTCACGGCACTGCGCCGGGCCTACGAGTACGACCACCACTACGGTGTCACGGCGCTCGCCTCCGCCGTACCCGCGCTGCGCCCGGCCGACAGCCGGCCGCGGTTCCTCGAAGCGTTCCACACCCTGCTCAACCTGACCTCGGTCTTCTACAAGGAGGACGACGACACCACGGTCGTCGCCGACGGTTTCCCGGTGCTCAACGCGTTGAAGGACGTCCACCTGCTGCTCACCGAGGGACAGCACAATCAGTACGGCGACCTGCCGTGGACGGCCCGTCAGGAAATGCTCATGCAGCAGTGGCTGCTGGCCCGCCCCGAGATGCGGGAGTTCCTGCCGGGCCGCACGATGGTCGCCTACCCGGAGCCGTGGATGGAGCGGGTGGACACCATGAAGCGGCTGCAGGGCTGGTCGCCGGACACCGTCATCCACTTCCGCGATCTGGGGCGCTTCGGGGAGCAGATTCTGCTGGGGGTGCGCTTCGGCAACTGGACCGACGTGCACAACCGGAACCAGGCGGCCAACTGGGCCCGGTACTGGCGCACCGAGATCCAGGGTTATCTGCACTCCTACCGGGCCGTCACCGGTGTCGATCTCAGCGTCGAGCGAATGAGCGACGCCCGCGTGGAGTCGACGCCGCCGGCGATCCTGCTCTACCGGCGGCTGCTCGAACGGCCCGGCGGGCGACAGGGTGCCGGCGGTGCGGCATACCTCGGGGGGCCGGGGACCGGGGCCGGCCCGTATGCCGTCGGCCGGCGGACGGCGCGCCCGTTGCCGCCGCGTGAGGGCGCTCCCCGGTACGGTCCGCAGTACCCGGCACTGCGCCGGCCCGGGCCCCGTCCCGCGCAACTGCCGCCCGGGGACCCCCGACTCGGCGGGTGACTGCGTTGATCATCGACTGTCACTGCCACGCGGGGACGGGATCCGCCCTCGGCGGCCCGTGGGACTCGGCGCCGCTCGGCGGCTATCTGCGGCGGGCCCGGGCCGCCGGGGTCCGCCGCACCGTGCTGCTTCCCGTCTTCCACGACGACTACACGGTGGCCAACCACCAGTTGGCGCGGATCGCGGCCGCCCGGCCGGGCCGCTTCGTACCGTTCGCGATGGTCCATCCACGACGGGACGCCGGACGCGTGCACGCCATGGTGACCCAGGCCGTCCAGCGCTGGGACTTCCGGGGCATCAAGGTCCACCGTCGGGACGCGCCCATCACGCGGGAGGTGTGCGAGGCGGCCCGCCGGCACCGGCTGCCCGTCCTCTACGACCCCATGGGCGACATCGCGCCCGTGGAACTGCTCGGCACCGAGTACGCGGACGTCGACTTCGTCATCCCCCACCTCGGCAGCTTCGCCGACGACTGGGGCGCCCAGCTCGCCCTGATCGACCATCTGGAGCGTCATCCCAACATCCACGCCGACACCTCCGGGGTGCGCCGGTTCGACCTGCTGATCCAGGCGGTACGGCGAGCAGGGCCCGGCAAGCTGCTCTTCGGGTCGGACGGACCCTTCCTGCACCCCGGCCTCGAATTGGCGAAGGTCCGCGCCCTGGGGCTGCCGCCGGCCGCCGAGGCGCTGATCACCGGGGGGAACCTGCTGCGTCTCCTCGACCGCGGGGCACGCCGCGAGACCGCACGCGGGACGCATCCGGTCCGAACCACGACGGCGACCAGTGGACAAAATTCCCGTACGGATTGAAACGCCCTCACCGCATCGTCATCGTGGACGTGCACCACGGCGCCATGGCGATCCGACCATGGCGCGCCCACGCCCCGCCGGGGAAAGGGTCGCGATGCCAGCAGCCCCACGAGACGTGCCCCCGCCCACCACCGAAACCCTCTTCCGCGGTCGCGGAAACGAACTCGCCCGCCTTCGGGACGGCCTGCGCCGGGCCGACAGCGGCGCCGCCCACCTGATCGTGGTCGACGGCCCGGCCGGCATCGGCAAGACAGCGCTGATCCGGCAGTTCGTGCGGGAGGCGGCCCCGGTGCGGCTCCTGGCCGCCGGCGGTGACGAGACCGAGTCGGCCTTGCCGTTCGGGGTACTGGCCCAACTCCTCGCCCGGACACCGCACGCCATGACCCCGGCCGATCCCGGGCACCCCGTGGGTTCGGTGGCTCTGCCGGCCGGGGAGGCGGTGCGCGGAAAGGGCGGGGCGCAGTTCTTCCGCGATCCGTTCGCGGCGGGAGCGTTCCTGCTCGACGTCCTCGTCCGGTACGGCAGGGCCGCGGAGCCCGTTGCCGTCGTCATCGACGACGCCCACTGGGCGGACACGCCCTCCCTGCAAGCCCTCACCTTCGCCCTCAGACGCCTGCGCGGCGAGCGGGTGCTCACGGTGCTGGCCACCCGCGAAGCGACCGACCACCGATTGCCCGACGGTCTGCGTCGGCTCGTCGCCGACGGCGGCACCGGGCTCATGACCCTGCGGGGACTGACCGACAGTGAACTCGGCGAGCTCAGCGACGCCGTCGTGCCCGAACGTCTGCCCCGCCGTGCCATTCGGCGCCTGCGCGAACACACCGGGGGCAACCCGCTGCATGCCTGTGCCCTGTTGCGTCAGGTGTCCGCCGAGGACCTGGCCGCGCCCGACGCCTCCCTGCCCGCCCCGCGCCCGTACGCCCTGCTCGTCCTCGCCGACCTGGGGCGGTGCGCCCCTCCCACCCGTGCGCTCGTCGAAGCGGCAAGCGTGCTCGGCATGTCCTGTCCCGTCCCGCTGGCCGCCCGTCTGGCCCGCGTCGCCGCGCCGCTGTCCGCCATCGAGCAAGCCGTGGCACACGGCCTGCTGTGCGAGCAGCCCACCGCGGGACCACCGTCCGTCGCCTTCCCGCACCCCCTTGTCCGGGCGGCGGTCTACCACTCGCTGGGGCTCGCCCGCCGCACCGCCCTGCACGCCGCGGCCTCCCGACTCGTCGGCGACGCCTTCGCCGGCCTGCACCACAGACTGCGCGCCGCCGACGACGTCGACGATGCCCTCGCCCGGGATCTCGCCGTGCAGGCCCGCCGTGAGGCCGACGGGGGCCACTGGTCCAACGCCACCTCCCTCATCCGCCACTCCGCCCGGCTCTGCGCAACTCCCGCGGAGCGCGAACGCGTGGGCGCCGACGCGGTCGACGTCCTCATCCTCGACGGCCGCACCGACGAGGCCGCCGCCCTCGCCGCCACGCTCCCCGGCGACCCCGAATCCGCGCGTCACCGCTCCACACGAGGCCACCTCTCTCTTGTGAGCGGGGACACCGGCGATGCCCGTGTCCTCCTGGAGCACGCGTGGCGGCAGTGCGACACCCACACGCAACCGCAGCTCGCCCGCCGCATCGCCGAACAGCTCACCTGCGCGCACCTCGCCATCGGGCAAGCCGACGCCGCCGTAAGCTGGGCGCGCCGCGCCCAGGACCTGCCCGCCGCACCGTTCGACCCCGGGATGCTGCGCTTCGCGCACCTGACGGCCATGGGCGCCCAGGGCGCGGTACAGGAAGCCAAAGCCCAGGTGGCCTGGCTCCCGGAGGCGTCACTCGTCGATCGCCGTCACACCGACCTCCTTCTGGGCCGTGGGGTCCTGCACCTGTGGACCGACGACGTCGACGCCGCCCACCTCGACCTGCGGACCGCCAGCCGTCTCTGCTCCGGTGGGCCGGCGCCCCTGCGGATCCTCGCGGGCCTGTTCCTCGGCTGGGCCGAATTCCGGCTGGGTCACTGGGACGCGGCGCTCGACCACCTCGAAGCGGCCGCGTCCCTCGCCGCCGACACCGGACAGCACTGGCTCGCGCCCCTCTGCCATGCCCGCGCCTGCACGATCCGCGCCTTGCGCGGCGAACTGAGCGAGGCCGCCGAGCACCTGCGCAGTGCGTCCGGGAACCACAGCGACGATCCTTCGCTCCATGTGCACCTCGCCCGGGCCCGCGCCTGCCTCGCCGTCGCGGGCGGTGCGCCGCAGGGCGCGGTGGCCGCGCTGTCCCCGCTGCTCAAGCGCCGGCCCCACGGCCATGCGGTCGTCCACCCGTGGCGGCACATGCTGGCCGACGCGCTCACCACACTCGGCGAATACGACGAGGCCCATCAGGCCCTGGTCCCGCTGGAACAAGCCACCGGCGACCAAAGACGCCCCAGTGTCCAGGCCGCCGCGAGACGCGCCCGGGGCAACCTCATGGCGGCGCGACGGGAGCCGGACGCGGCGGAACGGGCTTTCACCGCCGCCCTGGCTGCTCTGTCACGCGTACGCGATCCGTTCGAACGCGCACGGGTGGACCTGGACTTCGGCGTCTTCCTGCGCCGCGCCGGACACCGCGCACGCGCGGCCGGACACCTTCGCGCCGCCCACGGCACCTTCGCCGCTCTCGGCAGCGCGCCGTTCCTCCTGCAGTGCGAGCGGGAGCTCGCCGCCTGCGGCCGGCCGGTCGGCGCCCGGCCACAGAACGTCCCGCTCACGGCCCAGGAATTCACCGTCGCCCGGCTGGCCACCACCGGCTACACGAATCGCCAGATCGCCAACGAGCTCATCCTCAGTATCAAGACGGTCGAGTACCACCTCAGCAATATCTACGCGAAGCTGGGAATCTCCTCCCGCATGGGCCTGATGGACCGACTGGCCGCCCTCTCCCCCGTCGCCGGCCCCGCTCCTGCCGCCCTGAAGGCGGGCGCCGCCGCGACGCCGAGGACGGTATAACCCTGTCGAGAGCCCGCCCGCGTTCCCCGTGGCCCTCCCCCGAGCCCACCGCCGGGCCGGTTCGCGTCCTGGTCGAAGACCGGTGGCCGCCGACCCATATGGGTCGGCCTTCGGTGTGCATACTATGACCGGCAGGGGGGGCCGTCGTCCGACCGAACGGCGATGGGTGGGGCCGATGGGCCACGGGCCGGGCCGGACGATCAAGGAGACCAGCGATGGATGTCGAGGAATGCTGGCGCCGCTACGGGCTTCGCCCCGTCGACGCGGACCTCGACGAGATCCGTGCACTCCTCATAGAGCACACGGCGCGTGAGCGACGCGCCCAGGGCGAAGGCGACACTGAGCTGATGAGGCTCTGCTGCTTCCAGCTGTTCAACAGCGGCGACCTCGACGACGTGCTCCTGATCTGGAGTGCGAAGCAAGCCAGCTTCGACGCAGCGTGCTCGATCGACATCGAATTCCTGCTTGGGCACGGGCTCGACGCGACGAAGGCCCACCTCTCGGCCAGCCGTGCACCTTCTGCTGCAGGCGGCGCTGGATCGACTGCGCGAGCTGGAGGCGGACGGTGAATTCGAGGGCTTCTCAGTGGAGGAGCGCTCCGCTTCCTACGACCGGTACTACGGCGACTGACGAATCGGCAGCGCAGCGCCGCTCAGTCGTCCGTGATGAGGCCGGTGCCCGCGAGGCAGCCGTCGACGAAATCCGGGCGGTACTGGATCTGCTTGAGCCTGCGCTTCACGGCCCCGGTGATCTGGCCCAGGTCGGCTGCGGCGCGGTTGCCGATGTCGCGCTTGACCAGCGAGCAGATGCCCTGCTGCGGGTTCAGGTCGGGCGCGCAGGTGGTCAGCTGGAACAAGGGGAGCCAGGCGGCATTCGCGGCGATGAACTCCCGCATCCCGGCGGTCGGGTGGATGCGGACGTTCTCCCAGACCAGCACGATCGGTCCGCCGAATGGGAGGCGGGCACGCATCAAGAGGTCGCGGAAGTCCCGCCAGCCGAAGCCCTCCGCTCGCCCTTGCGCCCTCGGTACTCACGGATGGCGTAGATCAGCCGGAACCGCTCGCCGGCTCGTAGCAGGTCATACCCGCCATCGCACCCGTCCGGAGCCCGGCCGCGAACCCGGACGAACGGGGTCCGGCCGATCCGTCCCAAGAACTACTCGGTCTGGGACAAGACTCGGATGGTCAACGGACTCCGCTCCCACCTGCGCGAGTATGCCCCGGCCGCTCTCCGGGCGTTTCACGGTTCCGGCACGCTGGGTCTCGGCTCCGAGCACGCCGCGCGGTCCTGGCCGCGGCACCTACCCCGGCGGCAGGGGCGCCGGGGTAAGTGCCGGTGGGGTTGTGGCCAAGCTCCGGAGACGCGCCTCGACCGGCGCTGATGAGGTCGGTCGGGGACTGAACGTGGCCGCACGTGCCGCAGCGGAAGCGCCACGGGGTCCAGTGTGGGACACATCGGCGCACGAGCTGGAGTTGACCGGCTTGCAGGCCGAGCTCACCGGACAGGCGGTGTGCTTCCCTCCCGCATGCGTTTACTGGTCGACGTGCTCGGCCTCGGCCTTCGGGAGCGCGAGCATCACGAGTCCCGCCACGAGGTAGAGCACCGCGGTGACGACGAGGACGATGCTGAGCGCGTGACCGTAGTCGGCCGGTCCTGGTACATCGGTCGTCGATCCGGTGACGGCGGCGAAGAAGATCGTTCCGAGAACGGCGATGCCGATGGATCCGACGATCTGGTTGACGGTGGAGAGGACGCCGCCCGCCGCGCCCCTGTGAAGTGGTCATGCCGGCCAGGCTCACAGTTATAGTTGCCATCGAATGACCGCTTTCCCGGGGGGGGGGATCATGGCTGTGACCTCCGCGCGGACGCTCCGGCTGCTGTCGATCCTCGGTATCGGCGCCACCCTGACCGCCGAGGAGCTCGCCGAAAGGCTCGGAGTCTCCCTTCGGACCGTGCGACGCGACATCGACACGCTCAGAGGGCTTGGTTACGAGATCGAGGCCGTGCGCGGGGTGGGCGGAGGCTACCGGCTCGGCCGCGCCACCCGCTTGCCGCCGGTCGTCTTCGACGAGGACCAAGCAGTCGCCGCGGCCGTCGCGCTCCAGACCGTCCCAACGATCCTCTCCGGCATCCGTGAGAACGCGGCACGCGCCCTCGCCACGTTGCAGCAAGCGATGCCCGCCCGCAGCCGCATCCGCACCGAGTCGTTCAGCGTCTCCGCAGCGCGCAACTACTGGGAATTCCCCGCAGCACCCATCGATGTCGAGATCATCCGCGTCATCGGCGGCGCGATCAACCGACAGCACGTCGTTTGCGTGAACCACACCGGCGAGGACGAACCGGCGATGCTCACGCTGGAACCGCACGACCTCGTCGTGTGGGCGGCGCGGTGGTACCTCGTCGCGTTCGAACCGGACGCGGACCGATGGCGCGCGATGCGCGTCGACCGCCTCGAACCACGCATGCCCACGGGGAGAACCTTCGACCGCCGCGACGTCCCGCACGGCGATCCGGTCGCATTCGTCATGAGCACGCACGACCGAGGCGACACCCTGGCGGAATGGCCATGTTGCGGGTCTGCACGCGTCGCTCTACCTGCGCCCATCGTCGCCCGGTTCGCCCCCGGCGGCTCGACGGTCGAGCACGACACCGACTCCAGCTGCCGACTCACGCTCGGTGCGTGGTCATGGGCAGGGCTGGCAGGACTGCTCCTGACTTTCGACGCTGACGTCACAGACATCGAACCGGCAGAGCTCAGGCAGGCGCTGCGCTCCCTGCGCACCCGCATCGACGAAGGACTCAAATGTGCTACGTGAGTTCACCGGGATGCGTCGAGGCTGGGGACTGTTACACGCGTCGGTGACCACACCTGGGGTCGAACGACAAGGCCAGTGGAGCCTGGACGGCCGCCGGCCCGGAGTCGGCGTCAGCTGACCGACGGCATACGGTTCCGCGTCCGAACCGGCATCACGTGGCAGGACATCGACGCCCGTTGATGTGCGCATCCTCACCCGCGCGGCCGAGCGCGGGGAGAAGACACCCGGCGTCGAAACGGTCGTGGACCACGTCGTCGCGGCCTTGATGTACCGCATCCTGTTCCGCCTACAAGGGCTCGACACCACCCACGCGCGCCGGCTCGTGGGAGCGGCGCTCGGCCAGACCGGCCAGTGACGCGCCCGGGCACGCCCGGAGCCGCCACTGGCGGTCACGGCGGAGGGCACTGCTCCGTCGGAGGATGCCCCCAAGCGGTGGGCATCGGCCAGGCACGCCCCCTGGGGCCGGCCGGCCTGCGGGGACGGCGACATCCCGGGGCGGATCTCATGAGCCCGCGTTGAGCTCCGCGACGATCGAAGCCGGGGTGTGGCCGCTGCCGTCCGACACCCGGTGGAAGTCGACGGAGACGAAGTTGGGGTTGCGGCCCCCGGCTGCGGGCCGGCACTTGTCGGCGACGCGGCTCCTCAGCTTGGCGCCGTTGTCCAGGGCCGCCGTGAGGACAGTGGGCACATTGCGGTGATGGCTCATCGTGAACAGGCGCCTGAATCCGGGCTCCTGGCGATCCAGGGGGACGTCGGACCAGCGACTGACGCACGCCAGGTCGTTGCCCAGGTCCCCGAGGCTCCAGTAGTTGCTCACCGTCCAGGACCTGTCGTACATGACGCCCAGATGCTCACGGTCCGGCCGGTCGGAGAAGATCAGCAGACGCTTCCCGGCGAGTGCGAGATCGGCGACCTTCGGCCACCCGTGCTGCCGTACGCCCCACTCGTCGGGACGGAACAGCAGCCCGGACAGCCCTCTGACCCTGGCGAGGGAATGCCGCAACTGCTCGGCGCTGACGTAGTCCTCGAGGAAGACCGTCACGACCTCTTGCGGGTGGGCCGCGAGGAAGTCCACCACGGTCTGCATCGTGCCGTGGAAAGACTGGCGCGGCAGGGCGTATGTGGCACCGGCGAAGGTCTTGCAGCCGCCGTGGCACAGGTAGACGTCACTGGGGTAACAGTCGCTGCCGAAGCTGATGACGCACAGCCAGTTGCTGCGCTCGTACCAGTGGGTGTCCAGGCTCAGGCCACGGACGCCGGCCGCGAGCTGTGCACGCACCGACTCGGCCTGGTTCACCGAAGTCCACCGGGCGTCCTCGTAGTTGGTGAAGGCGTTGTGGGTGGTCAGGAAGGCGACCTCGTCGAGGCGGCGGTCGCCCCAGCGGGCCGCGGCGGCATCGGCCGAGCGCGGGCCCTCGGAGCCGGCCGCGGTGTTCCCGACCGGGGGCGAGGCCGTCGCGGCGGTTACCGTGCCCAGGAGCGCCAGGAGGACGAGGCACACGAACGCATGTCGGCCGACTCGCCGCAAGGAGGTACTTAGCATGCCCATGCCAGTCATGGAGGGAGGGTAGCGCGCGGCCCGTCGACACGCTCCCCCTCGGACGCGCAAGGCCGGTATCCGACGGAGCGAGCCACCCCAGCGCTCGCCGGCCGTGCCGCGCTGGCGTCCCTGCCGCGCTGGCGTCCCTGCCGCGTTGGCGTCCCTGCCGTGCCGGGGACGGTCAGGGACTCATACCGACACACTCGCCGACCGGTTTACTGGTGGACCGGGAACGCCGACTGGAACGCCAGGCGACGGCCGGCGTCCGCGCCGAGGCGGCCGAGCACGTCATCGAGGGCGAGGTACTCCTCCCATGGTTCCCGCCCTGTCGCCCCGGCCAGGGACCGCACGAGCCTGTCCTCGAGACCGGGAACACGCTTGTCCTTCCACACCTTGTCGGCGGTGCTGACAAGGAGGTCCTCGATCGTCACGGCAGGGCAGTCCCAGCTCGCGTGGGTCGCGGCAAAGCGGGCGACTGCCGGCTCGAAGCCATGGCTGACGAGCAGGTCGTGGCCGGCATTCTCATGCGCCGAGCCGCGCCCGGTGAGCTCCTCGGGATACAAGTTCTTGCCCACGTCATGAGTCGCCGCACCGAGGAGCACGGCCTCACGGTCGACCGCCGGATCCGGACAACGGTCCCCCACCCAGTCGACCAGTTCCACCGCGACCTCGTGAACCAGGCGCAGGTGCGCCGCCAAACGGGGCGGGGCACCCAGGGAAAGCAGCAGTTCCGCCACCACCGGTGGAAGCAGCGGCAGGGACGGCTCGCCGGGGGTACTGAGGGCACGGGACAGGAGATCCGAAGGCGTCGCGGTCATCCCGGCGACGCTACCGGAGGCAGGCGCTGCTGAGCAGGCCGGGTCCAACCCTGCGGCAGGTCCGGGGCCGGCCGGCGCGGAGTGGCCTCGCCTCTCCGACGCGGCGAGCGATCGGCGGTAGGGTGCCGCCCGTGTCCGAGCATCAGCGGGACCTCGCCGGCTACGGCGCCGAGCCGCCGCACGCCGCCTGGCCCGGCGGCGCCCGCGTCGCCGTCAGCCTCGTTCTCAACTACGAGGAAGGCGGCGAGCAGAGCGTCCTCGAAGGCGACCCCGCCTCCGAGGGCTACCTCCACGAGATTGTCGGCGCACCGCCCGTGGTGGGCGGGCGCGAACTGAACGTCGAGTCGATGTTCGCCTACGGCTCGCGCGCCGGTTTCTGGCGCATCCATCGCACGATCACGGCGCACGGTGTGCCCCTCACCGTCCACGCCGTCGGGCAGGCGCTCGAGCGGAACCCGGACGCGGCGCGGGCGATGGGGGACGCCGGCTGGGAGGTGGCAGGACACGGCTGGCGCTGGATCGACCACCGCCATGTACCCGAAAGCACCGAGCGCGCCGGCATCACGCGCTCCGTCGCGACGATCGAGCGGCTCGTCGGGCGCCGGCCCGTCGGCTGGTACACCGGCCGGACCAGCCCCCACACGCGTCGCCTGGTCGTCGAGGAGGGTGGGTTCCTCTACGACTCCGACGACTACTCCGACGACCTGCCGTTCTACGTCCGGGAGGCGGGCCGGCCGCACCTCGTACTGCCCTACAGTCTCGACGCGAACGACTTCAAGTTCCTCATCGTCCACGGCTTCATCACCGCGGACGACATGCTCACCTATCTCATCGACACCTTCGACACACTCCACGCCGAAGGAGCCGTCCTCCCGCGCATGATGAGCCTGGGCCTGCACTGCCGGATCATCGGCAGGCCCGGCCGCATCCGCGCCCTCGACCGCTTCCTCCAGTACATCGCGCAACGCGGAGGCGCATGGGTCGCCACGCGCGAACAGATCGCGCGACACTGGCTCGCCACGCATCCGCCACCCCGCTGAGTCCTGCCCGGCGTCGCCGAACACCGTCGGTCAAGGCCGCGCGTCTTCCGGCGCCCACGGTGAGTACGCTCCCTCTTCAGGGACGAGGCCGGGTGCCTGGTGCCGGATGTGTCTCATTCCGCGTTCTCGAGAGCGAAGCCGGCTGCAAGGTCCTCGACGAGTCCACCCGCGCGGAGCTATGTGAGGCAGCTCTGAGGTAGGGACGAATGCGGGCCGCCATCACCCGGCCGTTTCCCGAGACGAGGCCTCCGGCGGTGTTCGGCGAGCCCAACGACACGTACACCGTCACCGACGCGCTCTTGAGCGCCCCTCCGCACTCGGGAAAGTACACGTACGACGTGACCCCACGGCTACGCGTACCACTCGTCTCCGCCGGTCGTGAGACAACGGCCGAGGTAGTCCCGCAGGTCCCGGGCCACCCACCGCCGACTGTCGTCCTCGTGTTCCCACACGAATATGTCGGCTCGAGGAGGTGTCCGGACGAAGGCGAATTGGTCGCCCCCTCCGTTGTCCCCGAAGAAGAGCAGAGGATCGAACGGCATGTAGAGGGCCTGGAAGTCGCTGTCCGCCCGGAAGAGGAGGTTGGCCTGGACGATCCGCTCCAAGGGCCAGACGGTGTCCACCCCGTAGCGCCCGATGATGCCGTCCGTCTCCCGAAGGAGGCTGACCAGATCGGGCGGCAGGGGGCAGCCCAGACGTTGCTCCGCGTCCGCGACTTCGGCCGCGCCGACCGGTTCCCTGAACTCGGCCCCGGGAAAGGCCTGACCGGCCGCTTCTCTCCACATGGGGCGCATCATAGACAACTCGCTGTTTCGCCTCCGACAGCGCGACCCGCGGCGGCGACCGCCCTCCGTCACCCGCCGGAGAGCGGTCGCCGTCGATGCCGGCGAGGCGGCTCCGTCACTCCACGAAGTAGGAGTCGTGGCGCACGAAGAACTCCGTGCGCTCCTCGTCCGTCGCGTCCGCGAGGGCCGACAGCCCCTCGAAATACTCCTCACGCGGCGCACCCGGAGCGAAGATCATCAGCATCTCGGCGGGGGCGTCGGAGTCGTTGCGGAAAGCGTGCAGACCGCCCTGCGGCACGTACAGGAAGTCACCCTTCTTCGCGTCGACCCAGTCGACACCGTTGAACAGCCGGACCGTGCCGTCGAGGATGAAGAACGACTCTGAGATCGTCTTGTGGAAGTGTGTCTTGGGCCCGCCCGCCTTCGGGCTCATCTCCACCCGGTAGAGGCCGAACTCTCCCTTCGTGGTGGCCTTGGTGGCCAGGTAGTGGATCGCGTCCCCGCCCGCCACGCCCAGCTCGGGCGGGGTGTCCACGGTTCGGAAGACAGCACTGACCTCGCCTTCCTCACGGTGGTAGACCTGCTCCGGATACTCCGGATACGACATCGGTTCCCCCTTGTCGACGCTGCCCGAAGGCTCTGTCCTCTCTCCAAGATCAACCACAGGACGCGCCGGCGCATTCCGCCGGGGGCGCCGGGGTGGCCGCGGCCCCTGACATACCTGTGCCTGGCTTCGCGCGTGCCCACCTGGGAACCCGGGTGCGGCTCGTCCCGACCGCCGCACGCTTGGACCGGTTCGCTGATCACGCCCGGACACGGCGAAGCGCCAGGTGTGGAGGTGCTTCCCCATCCTGGGGGCGGGCATGGTCTTGCTGTTGGTTCTCGGACTGGCCGGCACAATCGGTGGCGGCGTCGTCGCGTTCGATCTTCGGGGCGTCGCACAGTCCCTTGAGCGGTGGCAGGAGAGGAATGTCGCCTTGCGCGCTCAGGCGCGGGGAAACCTCGCTCCACCCGACCGCTGGATCACGGCGACCGCCTTCCGGATCGTCGGAGCACTCATGTGCCTGTCCGGCCTGCTCCTCCTGCTGTTGTCCATGGTCTGGCGCGAGTTCTGGCCCGGCCTCTTCAGCACCGTGTTCAGGGTGCGGTTGATCGCCGGGGCACGGCCGAGCCGGTCGGGACGACGGGTGTGGCACGGGCCGTCGGCACAGGACGTCGGCGGGCCGGACCAGGGTCGGGCGCCGACTGGTCGACGGCGCGATCGGAGCACGGCGGTGCCCCGCGCCGGGAACGCGATGACGGTACCTCCTGGTCGGGTCAGAAGCGCACGGGCAGCGCGACCAGTCCGCGGGCCCGCATCGACGGTCGCCACCGCAGCGTGTCACGAGGCACGTCCAACTCCAGGGCAGGGAAGCGGCGTAGCAGCGTGCTGACGGCGATCTGTGTTTCGAGCCGCGCCAGAGGGGCGCCCACGCAGTAGTGGATTCCGTGGCCGAGAGCCAGGTGGCCTCCGTCCCGTCTGTCCGGGTCGAAACGGTGGGGGTCGGGGAATCGCTCGGGGTCACGGTTGGCGGACGCCAGTGACAGCATCACCGTCTCTCCGGCCGGGATCGTCACGCCGTCGATCTCCACGTCTTCGGTGGGGAAGCGACGGATCGCCAGAAGCGCCGGCCCGTCGTAGCGAGCGAACTCCTCGATGGCGTCTGCGATCCTGTCCGGGTTGTCACGGAGAGCGGCCAGTTGATCCGGGTGGTCCAGGAGCGACAGCACGGCGGTGCCGATGAGCTGCACCGTGTTCTCGTAGCCGGCGAACAGAATGAGAAACGCCAGCGACGTCAGCTCGTCCTCGGTGAGCTTGTCCCCCTCGTCGTGCACGTCGATCAGGTCAGTCAGCAGGTCGTTGCCCGGCGTGCGCCTTTTCTCGGCGATGAGTTGGGGGAAGTACGCCATCATGGCGGGAACGGCCCGCTTCGTCGCACCGGGATCCTGGGGGTCCGGGGCGACCAGCGCATCGGTCCACGCCCGGAAGTCACGGCGGGAGCCGTGCGGCACACCCAGCAGGTCGCAGATGACGGTGATCGGCAGCGGCGCGGCATAGTCCGCGACGAGGTCCGCGCGCCCGCCGTCGGCCACGACATCCAGCAACTGGTCGGCCAGAGCCTGGATCCCCGGGCGCATACGCTCCACCCGGCCGGGTGTGAAGGCCTTGTTGACAAGCCGCCGGATCCGGGTGTGGTCCGGCGGGTCCATGTTCAGCAAGTTCGCGTCGAGCGCCGGGGGCAACGAGAAGCCGCGGTAGTTGCCGGGAAGCCGATGCGCCTTGTCCAGGGAAAGCCGCGGGTCGGCCAGCAGTTGCCGCACGTCGGCATAGCGGGTGACGACCCATACGGGCAGTCCGTCCGGCCCGGTGATCCGGTGCACCGGTCCGGCCTCGCGGAGGCGGGCATACCCGGCGTGGGGATCAGCGACCAGTGCGGGCAGGTCGGGGAACGCAGTAGCCATAGCGGGCAGCCTAAGGGCTGCCCCCTGTCCCGCCGCCCCTCGGGTATCGGCCGTTGTCCGGACGTCGGCACGGTCGCCCCAGTGCCGGCGGCGTGGCGCCGGTGGTCACGATGACCGCCGCTCACAGCCCACACGGGCGGCTCTTGGGCCGAACACTTCGACCTGCTCACCGGTCCGCCGAACCGAGGGCACACGATCGCCGGCGACGACGTCCGGTGCGGTCACGGTACGACGGTCATACCGGGCGTACCGATCGGACATGGCGCGATCATCGCGTCCAGCGCACTGGTCAGCGGCGAGGTGACCGACTACGTGGGGCGCTCCCGTCGAGGCGGGCCAGCAAGTGTGCGTCGAGGAAGCCCCGCTCGGAGGCCGGGTCGTGAAGCAGCCGGGCGAACGTGACGAGTCCGGCCCCGGCCAGCGACTCGGCCAACCGGTCCACCGGCCAGCTGTAGGCGGGCGCGACCTTGTGGTCGAAGCGGACCGGCTCCGGGCCGTCGGTCGCGAAGAACGAGACCAGGATCAGTCCCCCTGGTGCCAGGACACGCGCCTGCTCGGCGAGCAGTGCGGGCAATTCCCCGGGCGGGGTGTGGATCATCGAGTAGTGGGCCAGCACGCCGCCGAGCGCGCCGTCCTCGACCGGCAGGGTCTCCATCCGCGCCTCCTCGAACCGCAGCGCCGGATGGGCCCGCCGCGCGTGGTCGACCATGGCCGGGGAGAGGTCGAGCCCGAAGGCGTCCAGCCCCAGGTCGCGCAGCATGGCGGTGAGGTGTCCGGGGCCGCATCCGACGTCGGCCGCCCGGCGGTTCCCCGTGCCGCGCACCAGCTCGGCGAAGGTACCGACCATGGCCCGCGCGAACGGCTGGGTCTCCAGCCGATCGGCGAACATCGACGCGTACAGCTCGACGATCCCGTCGTAGGCCGCCCTGGTCTCGTCCTGATGCTCCACCATGGAAGAGAAGCTAACATCCGCGTACGCGCGCAGCGGCTGTCCGCAGCGGGCCGACCGGCCTGCGCATGCCGAAGCCCTGCTCCCCGGTGGGCGCGTGACGCCTTCCGCGGGCCCGGCCGCCCCACGGGCGGCCGACGGCGGCTACGGCGCAAGGCGGACGAGGAAGGCCGTCAGCCCGGGGCTTGTTCGGGTTTCCATCCCCAGACGGTGAGCATGCCGGCCGACAGCGCTGCGCATGCGTCGGAGTCCAGGTACCGGACCGCGGTGTCGACGGCCGCGTCGTCGATCAGACCGGTGGCGAGCATCGCCGCTCTGCTCCGCTCCCATGTGTCCGCCCAGAACCGGCTGATGGGGCTGCCCGGTAGCAGGGGCGGCACATGGATCTCGGCGGCGACGGGCACGAGCCCCGCGCCGCACAGCAGTTGCGGGTACGAGGGCACCCAGGAGACGTCCGTGCCGATGGTGGCTCGCAGCCCCTGCCACATCGCCCGCATCACCGCGGTGTACGGCGTGCCGGGCGTCCGGTCGCTCGTCAGGTCGACCGCGTCGCTGAGCACCAGCACACCGCCGGGCGCGACGAGTCCGGCCAGGGTGCTGATCAGGCGCTCGCGCTCGGGCAGGTGCATCAGTACGAAGCGGGCGTGGACGAGCCGGAACCGGCCCGGGTCGAAGGCCGGGGCGGTGATGTCGGCCTCCAGCACGTCGAGTCCGGGCGCCGGCCGTTCGGTGAGGAAGCGGATGTCGCGGTCGACGGCGAGCACGCTCGCCACCCCGGCCTCCTCCAGCAGGCGGCGGGCGACCGTGCCCGTGCCGGCTCCCACGTCGAGGCAGCGCCACCCGGGGCCGGCCCCGAGTGCCCGCAGCCGTGCCATGGTGATGTCGTCGTAGGCCAGCGCGCCGAAGTCGACGCGCTCGTCCTCACCTGTCTGTTCGGGTCGGAAGACGGCCTCGCCGTAGCGTCCACCGCCGGGTGCGTCCCCGCGCGGAGCGGTGGTCACGCCGCCGCCGGTGCGCTGTCGAGGGTGGCGTCGAGCCGACCGCGGGGGGCCGGTTCCGGCGTCCGGTCGGCGAGACACTCGGCCGGCGGGTCGTCGAGCAGTTTCATGACCGGACCTCTTCACACGGCGGCACGGTGCCGGGCGGCCCCGTCCTGGGCCGCCGCTCCACCGATCCTCCGCGGGCGGCCGCCCACGCGGCCGAGGCTCGCCGGACGTGGGGCCGACCGGCGTACACCGCTCGCACGCGTTCGGCCACCTGAGCATGGTGCTCGTCCGCCGGGGCCGGACGGTGAGCTGTCGAGCCCGGCTCCTACGATGCCCGTCATGGCTTGCTTCGAGGATCCGCGACAGGCGTTCTGGGACAGCAGTGGCGACTGGCGTGGGCAGCCGCCTCTGACCGACGCGATGGTCGAAGAGGCCGAGCATCTGTTGAACGTGACACTCCCCGACTCGTTGCTGGACCTGCTTCGCATTCAGAACGGTGGCCGGGTCAGCGACAGCCGGAACGCCTTTCCCACTGACCGGCCGACCTCATGGAGTCCCGACCACGTCCCTTTCGACCTGGTGATGGGCATCGGCCACTGCGCGGAAACGCTGTCCATGCTCGACAGTCCCTATCTGGTCGAAGAATGGGGTGTGCCCCCGGGAGTGGTGCTGATCTCGGGTGAAGGGCACTGGTGGATCGGGCTCGACTACCGCTCCCGCGGCCGGCACGGGGAGCCGTCCGTTTCCTGGTTCGACGCGGACGACGCGTCGGAACTGACCCTCGCGCCGGACTTCCCCTCCTTCATCGAGTGCCTCACCTCGGCCCGCGATTTCGAAAGGGAGCAGGAGGGTGGCTCATCCGGCTGATACGGGGCAGACGAGAGGTGGGGTTCATTCGGTGCGCAGCCGGTCTCCGGGCGCCGGAATCCGGGGCGGGATGTAGCCATCGCCGACCTTGACATCCCCGGCATGCAGGCCGGGACGCAGTTGGTCCGGGAGGAAGAGCACACGGGCCGTGTCGGAGAGATCCGGTTCCGCAACGGGGCCGAGCCAGGAGTCGGCGTCTTCCACAGGTGAGTCGCCCGGGGTGCGAGCCACGTCGACGGTGCCGCAGTAGTTAGAGCAGCACGATGCCTGCCGAGCCCACCGCGAGTTGCACACTGTCTTCCGGCAGGAGCCCCGTCCGGGCCGTCCGGTGGGCGAAGTGCACCGCGTGGCCGCTCTGGGGACCTGCGGGTGCGGTCGCACCTTCCACTCCGTCACTCTCGCGGTCAGGGGATACGCCTCGCCACCGCGCACCACGGTGACCTCGGCCCCCGCGGCCCCGGGCGCACTCGCTGCATGGCTGCTCGGCCCCGCGCAGCCGGCGAGTGCGACAGCCGCGCAGACGGCTGTCACTGCCCGCGCCGCCGCGTCTGCCCGGCGTCCAGTAAGTCGCTCCACCCCCTGCGTACCCCGCATGCAGCGCACCGCGCCTGCCGCTCCCGCCCTTCAGTTGTCAGATGTGTGCTCGCTCTGCCGCGGTTCCCGGCACGCGATCCTTCTGTCAACGCACCGGCAGCAGACGCCCCGTGCCGCCGCGCAGCGCATCGGCCAGCGACTTGACCGTGGGGCTCGGGGTGGGGCCGGCCGTGGGCGGGGTGCCGGTACTGCCGCTTGGGCTCGGGCTCGGGGTGGCCGCCGGCGGCGGGGTGAAGGGTGGCGTGGGGGTGGGCGAGGGAGTGGGGCGGGCACTGGGCGGCCGGGGGGCCGGGGTGGGACTCACGGGCGGTGGAGGCGTGGTGGCGGGAGGAGCCGACGGAGTGGGTGACTCCGGCTGTGTGGCTGTCGCGCGAGGTGGTCGGGTCACCTCGTCGGCGCGCTCCCGGCCGGTTCCTCTGGCAGGGCGTGTGTCCGCTCGCTCCGGTGGGCGTGACGTCTGCGGCGGTGTGGTGGGGCGTCCCTGAGGTGTCTCGGCGGACGACTGTTCCGGCTCCGGGAGTACGTCGGGGAGGTCTGCGGACTGGGGCTTGGCCCCGGGGTCGGGAAGCACCGCGCCGGCAGTGAAGCCGCCCAGCATGGTGAACGCTGCCGCGGCAAGGGTCCGGGCACCGTACTTCTTCCAGCGCGGTGCGCCGTGACGACGCCGGGCCTCGGGCACCTCGGGCACCTCGACCGCCGGAGCCGGAGCCGTCGCGGTCTCGGCGGCCCGTGTACCGGAAGTGCGGCTCGCCGGGGAAGGCACTGGTGGTTCGACGGGTTCCGGTCCGGCGCTGGAGAGGGCTTCCATCGCCGCTTTGTCGACCGCCGGAGCGCTGTTTCCCCATGCGCCCGGCGCTGCCATGTCACGGTCGTACGCCCCGCATTCCGGGCAGGTCACGGTGTCGTTCAGAGGGCGTCGGCAAGGAACGCAGTAGTCCATGGGATCGACCGATCAGTGCGCGAGTCGCTGGATGTGAGCTGTGCCGGGCCGGCCCGCGGGGAGACGGCCCGTGGTCGCATGGCAGCACGGGGCGCTGCGCTGAAGGGTCCTGGACATCTGCGAACCTCGCTCACTCGCCGGCTCAGGGATGGTCGCCGGATACCGAGTTCAACGGATCGCCGCGCCCCGATTGCTCAAACGGCGACTGAAACGTGGGATACGTAACGCCGGGCGGCGGAGCTCGGACGTCAGCCCAGGACCGACAGGCCGCCGGGCGTCCGCCCCGCTGGCGCGCTCATCGAGGCCGAACGGGTCACGGCTGGGGTTCGCGGCGATCCAGCGGCGGCCGGCAGGGGAGGTGGATGGGGCGGAGGCGAAGTGTGGGTGTCTGGAAGGGAGCGGCAGGGGCGGGGCGGCGTACCGAGGAGCTGGAGTGGGTGCTGAAGGTCCTCGTGCCGCCCCGGAGAGCCGGCACCTCCCCGGCCGTCCCCACCGGACCTGCACCGGCCCGCGTGTTTCTCCGTGTGCGGCGGCTCTCCGGCGGGCGGGGCCGGGGACAGCCGGTGGGAGGCCGTCAGTGGGGGGCGGTCGCGTCCGTGTCCTGGCGCTGGGGGCCGATGCCCTCCAGCGCAGCCGTCACGAGGTCCGCGGTCTGCTGCAGGGTCGTCTCACCGTTGGCCAACGAGTCGTCCAGGTGGATGCGATAACGGTCGGAGAGCGTGACGAGCATCTCCACTTGGGCGATGGAGTCGAGTTCCAGGCTGGCGAAGGTGCGATCGCCGGTGAGTTCGTCCGCGGCCAGGTCGAAGGCCTGGGCCAGGTAGGCGCGGATGTAGTCGAGGGGTTGCTGGGCGGGCTCGCTCATGAGGAATCCCTTCAGGGTGCGGGCTTGATGTCCGGCCAGGTCAGACCGACGGCTCCCCACACCGCTCCGCCGCCGAAGGCGGTCAGCAGTGTCCTGGTCCCGCAGGGCACGGCGTCGGCGTTGACGAGGTCGTTCATGACCAGGGGGATCGAGGCGGAAGAGGTGTTGCCGACCTCCCGGATGTTGGCGAAGCGGCTTGTCTCGGGTACGCCCACAAGGTCGGCCACCTTGTCCAGGATCCGCTGGTTGGCCTGGTGCCCGATGAACGCGCCGAGCGAGTCCACCGGCCAGTCCAGCCTTTCCAGGAGCAGTCTGGACACCTCCGTCATACGGCGTACCGCATGGGCGAACATGTCGGGGCCGCGCATCTGCAGACAGCGGTCGGCGAGGGCGGCGGAGCCTTCGGGATCGGGCCGGCGGGAGCCGCCGGAGTTGATGACCGCGAGGTCCTTCTGAGTGCCGTCGCTGCCCAGGAGTACGGCTTGGACCGCACCGGGCTCGTCAGGACGGCCGCTGCGCAGGACCGCGGCACCGGCGCCGTCGGCGAAGACGACCGCCGTGCCCCGGTCCGAGGGGTCGGTGATGGTCGACAGGGTCTCCGCCGCCACGACCAGGACGCATTGCGCCGTCCGCGAGGTGATCCAGGCGTCCGCTGCCGCCAGGCCGTAGGTGAATCCGGAGCAGGCCGCCGCGATGTCGAAGGCCGCCACCGTGCCCAGTCCGAGCTGTGCCGCCACCCAGGGCGCCGTCGCGGGCGAGTGGTGGTCGGGGGTGGTCGTGGTCAGGATCACGAGGTCGACGACGGGGTTGCCCGCGCTGCGCAGCGCTGCTCGGCCCGCCCGCACGGCCAGGTCTCCGGTGCTGGTCCCGGGCTCCACCCAGCGCCTGTTCTCGATCCCCGTCCGGCTGCGAATCCACTCCGCGGACGTGTCCAGCGCCGAGAGTGGAGGATCGTCGTTGCCGATGATTCGCGGCGGCAGAAAGCATCCGACACCGGATACCACAGAGGCCAAGCTGGATGTCACGAGGCTCCTCACATCGGCGGCGGCTTCACTCGCTCTCCGTCCGCGCAAAAACGTCTTTCGTCTGCGCGACAGCCGGGCAAACCCTATTCACGCTCAAGCGCACTGTCAAAGGGCAACGGAATGAGGGTTTTCACATATGCATGGGATCAACTGACAGTATTACTTTGCATGGTGGTCGGATATTCCGTGCCCAATGGAATTCCGGCCGACGGCTCGCGCCCTGTCGAATGCCGGCCGACGGCGGGTGGCGACCATCGGGGCCGCCCGGCCGTCAAAACCCCCGAGGAGCCGACCGCGTGGGCGCGCGAGAGTGGCCGTATGTCGCGTGTCCTTTGCGGGTGCTCTCGGGACGGCGTTCGATCACCGCACGTGGCCGCGTGGTATCGGCTGCTCGGTCCAGATCGTTTTGCCGGTGGGCGTGTAGCGAGTGCCCCAGCGCTGCACCAGCTGCGCGACGATGAACAGGCCACGGCCGCCCTCGTCGCAGGCGGATGCGTAGCGCAGATGGGGCGAGGTATGGCCGGTGTCCGACACCTCGCACACGAACGTACTGTCCCGGATCAGCCGCAGCTGGATCGGCTCGGCAGCGTGCCGGATGGCATTGGTGACCAGTTCACTGACCACCAGGTCCGTGGTGAACGTCAGCTCCTCCAGGCCCCACTTGCCCAACTGCTCGGTGGCGCGGGCGCGGGCGAGGCGCACGGCGGCGGGCTCGGCCGGCAGCTCCCAGACCGCGACCTGGTCGGCGCCCAGCAGGCGGGAGCGCACGAGCAGCATGGTGATGTCGTCCTGAGCCGACTCACCCGCCACGAGGCTGGTCAGCGCCTTGTCGCACAGCTCCTCCAGCGACCGGTCCCGGTCGGCCAGTACCCGGGCCAGCCGGTCGAGCCCGACGTCGATGTCGTGCCCCCGCGACTCCACGAGCCCGTCGGTGAACAGGGCGAGCAGGCTGCCGTCGGGCAAGTCGATCTCCACGGTCTCGAAGGGCAGACCGCCGAGCCCGAGCGGCGGCCCCGACGGTAGCTCGAGGAAGGTGACCGCGCCCGTGCCGCCGTCCACGACGGCGGGGGGAAGGTGGCCCGCACGTGCGATGCTGCACCGCCCGGTGACCGGGTCGTAGACGGCGTACAGGCAGGTTGCCCCGACCGCGTCGTCGAAGACGGGCTCGTCGTCCGGTTGGCCGGGCCGGGAGGCGGCTCCCCCACCATCCCCTCCGCCGGACACGGTCACCACACCTCCGCGGTCGGGCGCCCATGTCTCCTGGTCCGCGCCCCATTCCTCGCCTTGCACCGTCTGCCCGACCAGGTCGTCCAGGCGGCTCAGCAGCTCGTCGGGGGCGAGGTCCAGCCTCGCCAGGGCCTGCACGGTGGTACGCAGGCGTCCCATCGTGGCCGCGGCTTGCAGACCGTGGCCGACGACATCGCCCACGACCAGCCCTACTCTTGTACCGGACAGCGGGACCACGTCGAACCAGTCGCCGCCGACGCCGACTTGCGTCTCCGCCGGCAGGTAGCGGCAGGCCACTTCCATGGCCGTCTGGGCGGGCAACCGGTGGGGCAGCAGAGTGCGCTGCAGCGTCACGGCTGCCGTGCGCTCCCGGGTGTAGCGGCGGGCGTTGTCGAGGCAGGCCGCGGTGTGCCTGACCAGCTCGTCGGCCAGGGTGCGGTCGTCCGCGTCGAACGGCGCGGCATCACGCGGGCGCAGGAAGGTGACGAGGCCCAGGGTGACACCGCGGGCCCGCAAAGGGGTCACCAGACAGGACTGCGCGCCGGCATCGGCCACGATCGCGGCGGTTTGCGTGCCCGACGTCTTTCCGCCGGTGCTGACGAGGACCGATTCGCCGGTGGACAGGCTCAGGGCCTGGGGCGATCTGGGCTCGTACCGGACGGGGCGGGGGGTCGTACCGGTCGGAGGGTCCTCGCTCGGCGGCTCTCGATCAACAGCCGGGCCGCGACCCGCGACGCGCACGAGCGGCCGGCGCACACTGCCCGCCGTGGGCTCCTCACCCTCCAGGACGCCTGCCACGAGGTCCACCGTGATCTCGTCGGCGAAGTCGGGTACGGCCACCTCGGCCAGTCGCCGCGCGGTGTCCTCGACACTGAGCGTGGCGCCGATGCGCGCGCCGGCCCGAGCCATGAGCGCCAGCCGCTGCTGAGCACGGTAGCGCTCGGTGATGTCGAAGGCGTCCTCGCAAATGCCCAGGGTGTTCCCGCGCCCGTCCAGCAACCGGTAGTAGGAGCACGACCAGACGTGATCCGCTGTGGGGTCGGCGGGCGGCCGGCCGCGAAAATGAAGATCGACGACGGGTTCACCGGTGTCCATGACCCGCCGCATCACTTCCCACAGGGTCGAGCCGTACCCTTCGGTGAGCACCTCCCCGACGCCGTACAGGTCTTCCGAGGTCTTACCGATGTACTCGGGCAGCGGCGCTCCGACCTCCTGGTCGGAGGCCGCGTTTGCCCAGGTCAACCGCAAGTCGGGGTCGTATATCGCAAGGCCGATCGGGGACTGGGTGGCAAGGCCGCGCAGCATCGCCTGACGCGCCTCCCAGTCCAGTTCCTCCCCGAGGTCGGCAGCGGCCAGCACCCATGCCGACCCTTCTCCACCGCGGGCCACCGGACAGACGGTGACCGCCACCCACACGGTGCGGTCCTCGCGGTGCCGCGCCAGCAGCACCTCGCTGAACACCTCCCCCGCCCCGCCCGCCTCGGCCACCCACGCCTCGGCTCGCACCGATGCCGGGTCGGCGAGGAGGATGTCACCTCTGCGCCCGATGACCTCATGGGGCGCGTAGCCGAGCAAACGCTCGGCTGCCGGGCTCCAACCGACGATCACCCCGCGGCCGTCCAGCACCGCAGTGGCCGCTCGCGTCAGATCGAGCGGCCCGCCTACATCGAAGGCCCGGACTGCACTGTTCGCACACATCGCAGAGGTTCAACCTTGGTCTCGTCCGCCCCCCTCCCACCATCCGCCCCCGGCCGGACCACCACAACCCAGCCGGGCATCAGCGTGGGGAGGGAAAGGTGTGCCGGAGGGGGCGGGTACGGGATGGCGGCCCGCGGGCCGGCGACGGCCGAGACCCCCCGCCCCCAAATCGCACACCCATACGATTCCTATCTGCAGCCGGGGCCGAAAGGCCGAAACTGTCACCATTGGCCACGGTCGGCGAGAGATCGGCATGCGGCGTCGAGCGGGGCCTCAGAGGTGTGCCGTGCCGCCGTCGGCCGCCATCGCCAGGGCGATCCGACGGCCGGTGTCGCGCCACACCTCCGCGGGCAGCTTGGGCAGCACGTCGTCCCAGAGGGGGAGGCAAGTCCCACGCATTTGCATCATCCCCTCGGGGCGTGCGATCAGGAACAGGTGCAGATGAGCGCCGCCGTCGCCCCACTTGTTCACATGGACCCGCGCGATCCCGCCCAGCGACATGATCGCCCGCTCCACTCGCTGGAGCATCGGCCCGAGCTCCGCGGCCCGTTCCGGCGGCAGGTCGTGCAGATCGTGGTGACCGCGCGGCTGGAGCAACACCGTCGCCGGCAAGGACCCCGGTTCGTCGGAACCGCTCAGCCGCCAGTGCTCGTCGGTCCACAGGAAATCGGCGTCGAGCCGGCCGCAGGCGTCGCACTCCTCCGGTCCGGCCGCTCCGTTTCTCGGCGGCTCGGGCAGTACGGGCTCCTCGAGGACCTTGATCCGCAGGTCTCCCTCATAGGGGAAGACCTCCCAGAAGGGGATACCGTCCGCGGGGAAGGGGATCCGCCGGCCGATGGGCAACTGCTTGACATACTCGCTCGGTTCGTCAGTCATGATCGCAGCCTCGCAGGCCGCTCCGAACGACGCGATACCCGGCCGACTTGTCAGTGGCGTCTCGTACGGTCCTCGCATGGGTATCACCTCTGCCTGGTCCATAAGCGCCCACGACGACGCCTTCATCAGCACTCTGGCTCCGCGTCTCCTCCCGCTCATCGCCACGGAGCGGGAGGAGCCGGCCGCGCGCGAGCGCTGGGACCTGTGGCGGCGCGAGCCCTTGCCGGACTACCGGAGGTGGTGGAAGCCCACCAGCCGGTCCGGCCACCGGGAGGCGGAGGCACTGGACGCGTTCCACGACCTGACCACCGCCGGGGAGCATGTACAGAAGATGTACGACGGGCTGTCACGCGAGGACGACTTCTCCCTGCCGACCCACGTGTGGGATCTGGTGAGCGGCGCGGAGGAGATCTTCCTCTCGGTCCAGAGCAAGGAGTTCGCGGTGAGGTCCTTCTTGCACGCCATAGGCCCGGACCGGGCAGCACTCCTCCCCGGCTGGTGCGGCAACTTTCTGCTCACCTCCGCCGAGGTGCGTCAGACGCTGCCGGCCGTCGAGCGGGCCTTGGACTTCACCCCGGACGAGCGTGCCGCGGCCGAGGACCAGGACTGGCTGGACTACCTCGACGACGAGGAGAGTGTCCTGGACGGACCACTGCGTATGTGGCGGCAGGCCGCGGCGGACGGACGTGGCCTGTGCGGTGTCTCTGTCGTCATCTACTGACGGCCTCCGCCCAGGATCCACTGGCTGATTCCTCCCAGGTGCCGGCGCCCGGGAGACCCGGCACGCCGACGCCCGCGGCCTCCGGTGCGCCCTGTTCCCCTTGGCCCGATCGCGACGCGGCGCCCCGGACGGCAGCGGCCCGCCGGACGAGTCCGGCGGGCCGCTCTCCCCCGTCGCTCTCCCCCGTCACCCTGCCCCGTCATTGACAGGGAGGCGGTTCAGCTGACGCACTGCCACATGGCTGCCTGGGTGCCGGGCGTGGTGCTGGCTCCGGGCATGTCCAGACACATGTAGGTGGGAGCGCCGGCCGGTGTCGCGCCACTGATCCACCAGCCCTCGAAGGCGGTGATGTTGTCGGTGTCCCACCACTTCTGGTTCGCGCCGCCGTGGCAGTCCCACTGCACGATCTTGGCTCCGGCGTAGGCCGTGCCGCCCGCGATGTCCATGCACTTGCCCGAGTAGGCGTTGCGCAGCCGGATGTACGCGCCGTTGTTCAGGACCTCCGACTTCCACAACTGCTCCGCCGCGGTGCCGCACTCGGCCTGGACCACCGGCGCGCCGTTGTCCCGGGACGCGCCTTTGACCTTCAGGCACAGGCCGCTGTTGAGGTTGGCGATCTCGTAGCGGCCGTCTCGCGGGCGCAGTTGCCACAGCTCGTTGCGCGCCAGCCCGAAGGCCCCCGCTTCGGACCGGTCGGCGTTCGTCGTGGCGGCCGAGGTGGGAGCGGGGGCCGTTCCGGCCGCGCGGGCGTTCACGGCCGTGGAGGTCGCCGACGCGGCGGGGGTGGACGCCGGGCCGGTGGGCACGGCCGTGGCGACGGCGGCAGTCGGCAGGGACAGCGCGAGGGTGGAGAGCAGGGCGAATACGGCCCGCCGGCCGGACGTGCGCGTGGTGGACAGCACGGATGAGTACCTTTCGTCCTTGACGGCGCCGGCAGCGGCGCCCTCGGGGCTGAAGACGGCTCCAGCCTGCCCGGCGCCCGTCGTCGTGGGCATCGTGGAAGACCACGAACACACCCGCCGCCGGCCTCGTGGTCAGCCGCCCGGACCCGTGCCGGCGGTGGCGCGGTCGAGAGTCGCCGCCAGCTGCGTTCTGCGAGTCACCGCCAACTTCCGGTAGGCGCTCGTCAGATGCGTCTCCACGGTGCGGCGGGCAAGATGCAACTCCGCCCCGATTTGCGCGTTGGTATGTCCCTGTACGGCGAGTTCGACGACGCGCCGTTCGGCCCCGGTGAGTGCGGCCTGCCCGGTACGGGTACGGCGGACGGGACGTGCGTGCGCGGTGTCGAGTGCCCGCTGTGCGGCGAGGGCGAGGCGGCCGGCGGGGGCCGCCGAACTCGCGGCGCGCTCCTGGTCTTCGACCCAGCCGTCTTCGGTACACCCGTCCTGGGCATACCGGTCCTGGTTCCGCGCGCCCCGGGCGAGCCCGTCGGGTGCCGTCAGCCGGAGGGCCTGGGCGTGGGCCTCACGCAGGTCGTCGCGGCCCTTGCGGCCCTGGCCCGCTTCGACGCGGGCCACTCCGAGATCGATCAGGGCCTCCACGCGCTCCACCGGTGCGGGGGCGTCGGCCAGCAGGGCGGCTGCCTCGACGAGCGCTTCCAGCCCCCGCCGCCCGCCGGTGGCCGCCGCGAGGGCGCGCAGCGCTCTGCCGACGGTACGCGGGGTGCCCCAGCGGCGGGCGCCGCGCAATTCCTCCTCGGCTTGCGCGCGGGCCTCCGCCTGCCGGCCGAGTCGGGCGAGGGCGAGGGCCGCGCCGGAGCGCCAGGGCGTGGCGACGGGACTGACGAAGTCACGTGCGCTCTGTCCCCGCCCGCAGGCGAGGTAGTCGTCGAGCGCTTCTGCCCAGCGGCCTTCGGCCGAGTGGAGCCGGGCGCGCGCGTAGCGGAGTTCGTTCCACTCCCACGAGCTGTCGGCACGGTCCTCGTCGGGCGCGGCGAGCAGCCGGCGGGCCTGGCCGTGCCGCCCCAGTTCATGACGTGCCAGCGCGACCATCGACACCAGGTGCGGCATCCGGACGCCGCGCTGTGTGCAGCTCTCGACCAGGGGGTCGTTCTCCGCGATGACGCGGTGGAAGTCGCCCGCCCAGAGCGCGGCCTCGGCCCGCGCGCTCAGCAGGCACTGAATTCCCACGTCGGTCAGGTCGGGTGGGGCGGGCGGGGCCGGCAGGCACTGCCGGGCGATGGCTTCGGCTTCCTCCAGCCGGTCCGCCCACTGCAGCAGCGTGGCGGCGCTGCCCAGCCAGGCCGTACGCAGCCGGGAGTCGACCGGCGCCGTCACTCGGGGCCGGACGCGGGCGAGGACCTCCGCCGCCGACACGAGCCCGGCCCCGGCCTCGTACTCGGTGATCAGACCGCACACCAGCGGTTCGACGAGCGCGGGCGCGGTGGGCGCGAAGGCCCTGAGGCCGGCGATGGCGTTGCGCCAGGCCACGGCGTCGTGCGAGGAGATGAGGGCGGTGACGGTCCGCAGGACCTGGATCAGTTCGTCGTCGTCCGTCGCGCCACTCGCCTGGTGCAGGACGCGCAGGGCGGTGTCCGTACGGCCTCCGGCGACGAGGGCGGCTCCGAGGGCGGGCGCCGCCGCGGCGCGTTCCCGGACGTCCGGATGGAGTTCGAGCCCTGCCCTGAGCCTGCGGATGCCGGCTTCGGCGCCGCGGGGGAACTCCAGTGTGCCCAGGCGCAGCATCAGGGTGGCGCGCAGGCCGGGGGCGAGCGGGCCGCGCAGAGCGTGGCGGAGGAGCGTGATGGCCGTCGCGGTCCGGCCGTCGCGCAGCGCCTCGTCGGCGGCGTCCTCCAGGCTCTGCGTCATCCAGGTCTCGCCCGGACGGTCGAGATGGAGCAGCCGGGCGGCAACGGCCGCGGCGGGCGCCCCTCTTTCGTGCATCCGGTGGGCGAGACGGGCATGCAGCGCCGCGGTCTCGCCCGGCGGCGCGGCGGCGAGGGCGGCCCCGCGCGCCAAGGAGTGCGCGAACAGCCGGGCGAGGCGCGTGGTGTCGGGTGTGAGTGCTGCGGACCGGTCGGGGTCGAGGGTGGCGGCTTCACGGAGGACGGAATCGGTGGTGGTGGAGCGGCCCTCGGCGGTGTACGGCTCCCCGGCGGTGACGGCGACGGCGAGGCAGAGCCGGCGCAGGGGGGCGTCGGCGCGGGCGCGGAGCCATTCGACGAGTGTCTCGTGGTAACGGCTCGGTGTCGTGGCGACGGGGTGGCCCCGCAAGGCCGCGCCCGGCTCATGTGCGTCGGGCTCATCGGCTACGGCGGATCCCGTGGACGTGGTGGTGAGCAGAGCGGAGTCACCGGTGAGAAGGGGGGTGCTACCGGTGAGAAGGGGCGAGCCACCCGTGAGGTCGGTGGAACCGGAACCGCCCGGGCCGGCCGGAACGTTCGCCGTGGCGCCGGGCGAGGCGGAATCCGACCGGTGGGCGCTGAGTGCCTCGTTCCGGAGGTCGGCGACGAGTGCGTGGACGAGAGCGGGATTGCCGGCGCTCGCCTCGACGCACGTGCGGGCTCCTGCGGGGGTCAGACCGGCGGTGCGGGCGAGGCGGGTGACAGCGGCCGAGCTGAGCGGGTGCAGCGGGTGGCCGGCGCCGGTGTCTTCGGGGAGCCAGGTGCGGCGGGTGTGTTCCCGGCATTCGGTGAGCAACAGCAGGACGGGCAGTTCGGCGATCCTGCGGGCGAGATAGCCGATCCAGCGGCGTGAGACGTCGTCGGCGTGGTGCAGGTCGTCGACGGTGAGCAGGAGGGGGCCGGCAGCGGCGGTGCGGGCCAGCAGGGCCACCAGCGCATGGAACGTCCGCTGCTCGGCGGGACCTGACGGCTCGGAGAAGGGTACGGCGTCCCCCGCGTCGGGCAGGAGCCGGCGTACGAGGGCGAAGGGAAAGGCGGACTCCTCGGCGGCGCATCGCGCCCTCCGCGCGCGGAGGGAGCCGTCCTGCGTCAGGCCGCGCGCCATTTCGTCGAGCACCGCGGTCCTGCCACGGCCTGCGGGTGCGGCCAGGAGCAGCCAGCTGCCCCTGCCGGTGCGCGCCCGGGCGGCGGCCACGGCAGCCGCCCGCAGCACGTCGTCGCGTTCCAGCAGTGTCGTTCTCGGTTTCACGCTGTCCCCTCCCGGCAGGGCCTGGCGGCCCTTGTCGAACCGCTGTGCGCCCCCCTGGGAAATCCTGTGCGGGGTGACGAGGAGGCAGGAGGTGATCTTCAGACAGTTTGGTCTGGCTCTGCCATGGTCCGGCCGGTTTGGCCGGAAAACGGCGCTGCGCGGCGGGCGCGGTGGACAGGGCGGGTGGGGCGGGCGCGTTGTGACATGGCCGTCAGAGTGTGCTGCGGCACAAGTTTCGCCCCTGGAGGTGGCGCGCTTCGTCGTCCCCCGGACCGACGCGCCCACGGCGTGCGGTGTCGCCGATTCATACGACCAGGGGAACCGGCGGCCTCCAGGTGTATTCGGGCGATCCCCCTCGATGAGCCGGCGCCCCCATTTTTCCGGAGCAGCGCCTGGAATGAGAATCTTGACGCCGAGGCAGCATGCTCATTCACTGCGAGAATGCCGTGGCAATACGCGGAAAACGATCCTGACAGCCCACACTCCGAACTCTCGGAAATGAGGCAACCTCATGTGGACACGGGCCAATTCAATCCGCCGTGAGCCGGCGCCCGAGGAGCGACGGCCCCGGCAGGGAGGTGAGCGAGGCTGCCGGGCATTCCAGGTGGCCACTCACGAAGCACCCGGCAGCCTTGCCCCCTGATGACCGCACCCGGACCAGCCATAATGCATCAGTCGGCGGATGGGACCATCGTGTCGACGAATGCGACTCCGGCGTCAAGGCCGGGCGGAGACCGCCCGAACGGACGGATGAGGTCCCGACCCGTCAGAATGTCCCGTGTACACGCCTGGCGCAGCATCACTCCTCATTGAAGTGAGCCACGAGGTGCACGGCGCCATCGGCAGCATGCGCACGCACACCCCACCCGGCCTGTTGGCGGAAACGGGCACTTTGCAATCGCCGTATTGACGAATGAAGAAATACCTGTGAAATGCGGCGCCCCCACCCCCCTCGGCGCAGCGCCGTTCGCACCCGGGAGCCCGGCGGCTGTGCGCCGACTGGACGCAAGCACCCCCGCTCACACACCATCCCGGGGCTTTGCGATCTTCATATCTTAGCCGGGCGCCGCCCCTGACGGTCCATCAGCGGCGCTTGGAGCGACGGACACTGCTGAGTCTTTCAGGAGACGGAATGCGCGTTGTGGTAACCGGCGGGGCGGGCTTTGTCGGCTCCCATCTGTGTGAGGAACTACTGGCTCGGGGCGATTCCGTGGTCTGCCTGGACAACCTTTCCACAGGGCTGATCGCGAACATCGCGCACCTGCGGGACGACCCTCGCTTCGAATTCCACCTCGCCGACGTGAGCACGGGGATCGACGTGACCGGGTCGGTGCACGCCGTCGCCCATCTCGCGAGCCCCGCCTCACCGGCGGACTACCACCGGCTGCCGCTGGAGACGCTGGCCGTCGGCAGCCGGGGGACCGAACACGCGCTGCGCCTGGCGGTGCGTCACGGTGCGCGTTTCGTCCTCGCCTCGACCAGTGAGGTCTACGGCGACCCCCATGTGCACCCTCAGGCCGAGGAGTACTGGGGGAACGTCAACCCGATCGGGCCGCGCAGCGTGTACGACGAGGCCAAACGCTTCGCCGAGGCCATCACCGCCGCGTACGCACGTCTGGCCGGTGCCGACGCCGGGATCGTGCGCATCTTCAACACCTACGGTCCCCGTCTGCGGCCGCACGACGGCCGGGTCGTCTCGAGCTTCATCCGGCAGGCCCTCGCGGGCGAACCCCTCACCATCTACGGGGACGGGGAGCAGACCCGCAGCTTCTGCTTCGTCGACGATCTCGTACGCGGCATCGTCGCCATGATCGACTCCCATGAGCCGGGTCCCGTCAATCTCGGCAATCCGGACGAGCGGACGGTGGCTCAGCTGGCCGAGCTCGTACTGGCGATCACGGGTTCCTCGTCCGAGGTCCACCGGCTGCCGCTGCCCGAGGACGACCCGGTGCGCCGCTGCCCGGTGATCGGGCGTGCGACGACGAAGCTGGGCTGGAAGCCGGAGATCCCGCTGGAGGAGGGCATTCGCCGGACCGCGGACTGGTTCCGCGCCTACGGCCACGAGCAGGAGACCGCCGGGGGCCCGCCCACCGCGGCGCATGTCCCGGCCCCGCACCCTGCCGTCGGCACTCCGTCCGCCGCCGGACTGCCCGCACCTCCCGAGTCCAGCGAGAGCCTGCGTACGGGCGCCGAGCCCGTGCTGTAGCACCGATCCCCGGAGCGGCTGGCATGGCGCACTCAGAGTCCTTCCTGGTTCACGGCCCTTCCACCGAGAAGGCCGGAGCAACCGTCGGGGCCCCCGATCTCGACGTCCTCACCGAGGAGGTGCGGCAACTCTCCCGCGGCAACGTGGCGCGGGTGACATCCGGCGGCCCGCTGTTCGCGCTGCGGCGGGAGAACCGCCGGGTGCGGCACGACACGTTCCTGCCCGCCCTGCGGTCCGGACAGCGGGTCCTGGTCGCCGTACTGGCGACGAGCTGGCTGGTCAGCTTCGGTGTGTTCTGGTGGTGGTGGCTCAGCCCCGAGCACCGGACCGGGCTGATGGCACTCGCGGTCAACAGCATCCTCCTCACCTATCTGACGCTGCTCCCGCTGCCGTTCATCATCGCGGTCCTGCGACTGCGGCGCGTCAACCAGGCCCTGCCCGTCCCTCCGCTCGCCGTCGCCTTCGTCGTCACCAAGGCTCCGTCCGAGCCGTGGCCGCTGGCCCGCACCACCCTGACCGCGATGCTCGCGCAGAGGTACCCCCATCCCTACGACGTCTGGCTGTGCGACGAGGACCCCTCACCCGAGACCGTGGAATGGTGCGCGCGTCACGGGGTGCGCCTCTCCTGCCGCAAGGGCGTCGCCGGCTACCACCGGTCCAGCTGGCCGCGCCGCACCCGCTGCAAGGAGGGGAACCTCGCGTGGTTCTACGACCAGCACGGCTACGACGCCTACGAGGTCGTGGCCCAGCTCGACTGCGACCACGTACCGAGCCCCGGCTATCTCGCGGAGATGGTGCGGCCGTTCCGTGACCCGGCCATCGGGTACGTGGCCGCGCCCAGCGTGTGCGACGCCAACGCGGACGCCTCGTGGTCGGCACGCGGCCGGCTCCACCAGGAAGCGGTCTTCCACGGAGTCGTCCAGCTCGGTCACGCCGACGGCCTGGCTCCCTTGTGCATCGGCTCGCACTACGCGGTCCGGACCCAGGCGCTGCGCGAGATCGGCGGCATCGGTCCCGAACTCGCCGAGGACTTCTCCACGACCTTCCTGATGAACTCGGCGGGCTGGCAGGGCGCCTTCGCCATCGACGCCGAGGCCCACGGGGACGGGCCGGTGACCTTCGCCGCCATGGCCACGCAGGAGTTCCAGTGGTCGCGCAGCCTGGTGACCCTCCTCCTGGGGATGCTCCCCTCCCACCTCACCCGGTTGCCGATGACCCTGCGTCTGCGGTTCGGGTACGCGCTCAGCTACTACCCGCTGCTGGGGCTCTCGACGGCCGGTGCCTTGGGTCTGGCCCCCATCGCCGCCGTGAGCGGGGTGCCGTGGATGCACGTCAACTACTTCGAGTTCCTCGGCCACTACTGGGCCATGTCTTTGGTGCTGCTCATGATGGCGTGGCTGATGCGCAGGCGCGGTCTGCTGCGGCCGCGGCAGGCTCCCCTGCTCAGCTGGGAGAGCCGCCTGTTCGCCATGGCGCGCTGGCCCTTCGTCGCCTGGGGCGCCGCCTCCGCGGTCGCCCACCGGCTGCGCCCCAGAGAAGTGACGTTCAAAGTCACCCCCAAGTCGCGCGACCCGCTTGCCCCGCTGCCGCTCCGGCTCGTGGCACCGTACCTGCTGATCGTCGGCACGCTCGGAAGCGCGGCCCTGTTCGGGGAGTTGCACGGTCCCGCGTACGGCTACGTGTTCCTGTGCATCCTGGGCGGGGCCGCCTACACCCTGTTGACGTTCGCGGTGTGCTGGCTGCATGCGGCGGAGACCGCCGCCGCGGAGGGCACGGGCCGGCTGGCCGCCCTGGTCACGGTGCGGCTCCCCCTCACCATGGCGGTACTCGTGGCGGCCCCGCTCGCGCTCGCCGTGCTGGTGTACCCGCGCTACCTGATGGGCTTCTTCGTCTGACACCTGCCGTACGGCGCCGCGCCGCACCGTCTCCTCCCCCGAACCCATGGAAGGCTCCCGTCCCATGTCCCTGCCCCGAACGATCCTGGTGACCGGCGGCGCCGGCTTCATCGGCAGCCACACCTGCGTGGAACTGTTGTCGCGCGACTACGAGGTCGTGGTGGTCGACAACCACCAGAACAGTTCGCCCCATGCCCTCACCCGCGTGCAGAAGGCCGCCGGGCGGCCGCTCGCAGCCTCGTACGTGGTCGACGTACGTGATCGGGAGGCGTTGTCGCGGGTGTTCCGGCAGCATCCGATCGATGCCGTCATCCACTTCGCCGGGCGCAAGGCGGTCGGCGAGTCCGTGGCGATGCCGGTGGAGTACTACGACACCAACGTCGGCGGGACGGTCGCCCTGCTGGGCGTGATGAACGAGCACGGGGTGCACCGGCTGGTGTTCTCCTCGTCGTGCTCCATCTACGGCGCCGCCGCGAACGTGCCGCTGGCCGAGGACGATCCGGCAGCGCCCACCAATCCCTACGCCCGGTCCAAGTGGATGTGCGAGCAGATGCTCGCCGACGTGTGCCGGCACCGCCCCGAACTGTCCGTGCACGCCCTGCGGTACTTCAACCCCGTCGGCGCACATTCCTCCGGGCTGCTCGGGGAGGACCCGCTCGGGACGCCCAACAACATCATGCCCTTCATCGCCCAGGTCGCGGTCGGCAGACGGGAACGCGTCGCGGTGTTCGGGGACGACTGGCCCACGCCGGACGGAACCGCCGTGCGGGACTACATCCACGTCATGGACGTGGCGGAAGGGCACCGCGTCGCACTGGAGCACCTCGAGGAGCCCGGGCTGCACGTACTGAATCTCGGTACGGGCACGGGCACCTCCGTGCTCGAACTGATCGAGGCGTTCCAGCGCACCTCGGGCCGGCCGATCCCGTACCGCATCGCCCCGCGCCGAGCGGGTGACGTGGCACGGCTCATCGCCGATCCGCGCTCCGCCGCCGACGCCTGGCAGTGGCGGCCGACCCGCGATCTCGCCCGGATGTGCCGCGACGCCTGGCAGTTCCAGCTCAGCAATCCACGGGGCTACACGGACTGAATGCCCCCTTCCCACGGGGCGACATCGGACTGACTGCCCCCTTCCCACACGACTCAACGTGGTGCCCACGCCCTCCACCGCGCCACCACCGACGGGCACCCATCCGGAGGAGACTCACATGCGGTTGGCTGTCATCGGAACCGGCTACCTCGGCGCCGTCCACGCGGCATGCATGGCGTACATCGGCCACGAGGTCATCGCCACGGACGTCGACAGAAGCAAGATCGAGGCGCTTGCGGACGGCCGTACGCCGTTCTTCGAACCGGGCCTGCTCGACGTCCTGACCAGCGGCCTGTCCTCGGGCCGGCTGCGCTTCACCACGTCGAGCGCCGAGGTGGCGGCCAGCGCCGACGTGCACTTCATCTGTGTCGGCACACCGCAGCGGCCGGGGTCCACCGAGGCGGACCTGCGGTACGTCGACTCCGCCGTCGACGCCCTCGCGCCCTATCTCCGGCCGGGCGCACTCGTCGTCGGCAAGTCCACGGTTCCCGTCGGCACGACCGCCCGCCTGGCTGACCGCCTCGCCGCCGCGGCGCCCCGCGGCACGGACGTGGCCGACGTCGCCTGGAACCCCGAGTTCCTGCGTGAGGGCCATGCGGTCCGCGACACGCTGGAGCCGGACCGGCTGGTCGTCGGTACCAGGTCACGGCGCGCCGATGCCCTGCTCCGCCAGGTCTACGCCCCGCTCATCACGCAGGGCGTGCCGTACATCGCGACGGACCCGGCCACGGCGGAACTGGTGAAGACGGCCGCCAACTCCTTCCTGGCGACGAAGATCTCGTTCATCAACGCGATGGCGGAACTGTGCGACGCGGCCGGCGCGGACGTGACGGTCCTGGCCGATGCGATCGGTCGGGACCCCCGGATCGGGCGGGCGTTCCTCTCCGCCGGTCTGGGCTTCGGCGGCGGGTGCCTTCCCAAGGACATCCGCGCCTTCGGCGCCAGAGCCGGGGAGCTGGGCGTCCACCGGATCCCCGAGCTGCTCGCCCGGGTGGACGACATCAACATGCGCCAGAGGCGGCGCACCACGGAGCTGGCGGCGCGGATGGTGGGCGGCTCGCTCGCCGGCCGGACCGTCGCCGTGCTGGGCGCCGCGTTCAAGCCCGACAGCGACGACATCCGGGACTCCCCCGCCCTCGCCGTCGCGACCGCCGTACACGGCCAGGGCGCGCTGGTGCGCGTCCACGACCCGGTGGCACTGGAGAACGCCCGCGCGGCGCACCCCGAGCTGGACTACGCGCCGGACGTCGAGAAGGCGTGTGCGGGCGCCGATCTGGTGCTGCACCTGACGGAGTGGTCGCAGTACCGCGACCTGTGCCCGCGCTCCCTCGGAGAGCTGGTCCGCCACCGCCGCGTCGTCGACGCCCGCAACGCGCTGCCGACCGCCCGCTGGGAGGATGCCGGCTGGCAGTACGCGGGGCTCGGCCGCCTGGCGACGGCCGAGCGGCCGGTGGACGATCAGTCGGCGCTGCTCACCGGCTGAACGGCGCCCACCGCGGGGTCGCCGCCCAGCTTGGTCCCGAAGACGTCCACGGGCCCGGGGTCGATGCCGAACCGGGCCCGCAGGTCGATGCCCGTGGGGGCGGCCAGGTCGGGGCACACCGGTGCCAGCTCCGCGGCCGACCGCACGGCGCGTCGCACCGGCCGCTCGACGTCACGGAGGCAGGGAACGACCTCGCTGCCCGTGGTCCCGCCGCCGATCTGCTCCTGACCGGTGTCTCGCCGCCAGCCCTCCAGGCCGTCGAAGGCGGATCCCCGCCACCACAACGACCAGGCACCGCCTCGCGTGTAGTAGTTGTTTCCCTGCAGGGCGACGTTGTCCAGGCGGCCTTCCGCACGGACCAGCGGCGAGCCGTCGGTGACGAACTGGTTGTTCCTCACCCCCACGCCTCTCGGCCCCGAAGTGATCATCAGGGCGGGGGCGCTGTTGCCGTCCTTCCCCCTCATGACCACGGTGTTGTGGTACACCTGCGCGTCGCGAACGTAGCCGCCGATGTAGATGCCGCCGTACGCGGCCAGTTTGCGCGCGTCACGGCTGCTGACGTTGAAGCGTACGACGTTGTCCTCGTTCAGCTCGTGCGGCCTGCTCGAGTAGACCAACAGACCGGCTCCGTCGTTGCCGTACGACACGTTGTACTGCATGACGGACCGGGTGACGTCGACGTCCAGTCCGAAACCACCACCGTCCACACGGCTGTTCGTATGGTTGTCGTAGGACAGGCTGCGCTGGATGACCACCCGGGTGGCGTTGTGGGCCCAGATGCCCTGGGGGCCCTCCGGGGCCACGGGCGGTGAGCCGGCGCCGTTGTCGTGCGCGATGGAGCGGTCGATGCGGCCGCCGTCGACCGCGGCCATGATGATGCCGCTGCCGGTGTTACGGCTCTTGCTTTTCCGATCACCCGTGTTGTGGTGGGCCTCGACCCGGTCCACGCGTACGTTCGCGTGGGCGTACCAGGTTTCACCGGTGCCGCGGTCCTGGGCATGGGTGATCAATCCGGCGTCCCGGTTGCCGTGCAGGACGCTGCGCTCGACGCGCACGTCCCGGAAACCGGCCCCGGTGCGGCCCGCGCCGATCTGCACGCCGTGCCGGAATCCGGAGACGTCCACACCGGAGACGACCACGTGTGCCAGCCTTCCGTCGTCGGCACGGTCGGTGTAGAAGCTGATGCCCCCCTGCTTGCGGGCCGCCGCCCCTTTGCCGCGGACCGTCACGTCCCTGATTTCCACACCTGCCGTGTTGTAGACGTCGATCCCCGGGGTGCGGGCCGGCACGATCACCGCACGGCCCTTTCCGTACGACTCGATGACGACGGGCCTGTCCGCCCGCCCCGCTTCGTCCGCGTCCAGCCTGACCGTGCCCCGGTGACGCCGCCCTCCCTCCAGCCGGAGCCGGTCCCCCGGGCGGTAGTCGACGGAATCGGCGTGCTTCAGGGTCCGCCACGCGGTCTCACGCGTGAGGCCGTCCGCCCCGTCGTCGCCGGACGGGCTGACGTAGAAGACCCGGCCCTGGGACGAGCCGTTGATCGCGCTCGGCGGACGGTACGGCTCGGGCAGCTGGCATCCCGCCACCACGGCGGACGCCACCGCGCAGGACGCCGCCCACCTGGCTCTCCGGGCCACCCGCACCCGCCCGGCCCGCCTCGGCTCTCGCGCCGCTCCACCTGATTCCGGAATCACACGCACCCCTCAGTGGTCGCACATCGCCTGCTGCGCCAGCGTGCCAGCCGACCGGGCGGGCGGCGCGCAGGCGAGGTACACCATCCGGGTACATCTGCCGCGCTCGCGTCGAGGGGGCCGCTCCCGGGGAGGCCCGGACGGTTCCGGGACGGCCGACGCCGTACCGGCGTGCACACCGGGCGGCCGGCTTCCGCATGCACGGCAGTGGGGGGAGACACGGCCCGGGGACGACGCTTCTGCCCGATGTGGGTATGCCCTGCCGACGGGAGACGCCGACGGGATCCGCCGGCGTTCGGTGCGCCACTGGCCGCAGGGCTCCCGGGTGGCGCGGCGCGGGACGGCAGCGGCCCCGTAACATGAGCCGGTGACCTTCGCCGCGCAGCCGCCGAGCCGCCGCCCCGCCGGGCGCGGTCTCGTGCTGCTGGTGCTGGCCGTGCTGACCGGTGTCCTGGGCATGCACGCCCTGCCGCCCGGCCCTCCTGCGGCGTCACGTGGCGATCACGGTCACACCATGATCGTGCCCCACGCGGAGAGCGGGGCAGCCGTGGTCCGCGCCTGCTCGCACACGACTGGCGGACCGGATCATCTCGATCACGCCGATGGCATGTGTGCGGCCGCGGGTGTCGGGTCCCCATACACCCCGCCCGCGCTGAGCATCGCGTTCGGCGGCCCCTGGGCCGCCGCCGCCCCGACCGGTGGCGCGCCGGAGTCGTCCCTGCGCAGCCGGTCCCCGCCGGACCTTTCCGAGCTGCAGCTTCTACGGATCTAGAGCGGCCCGCACGGCCGCCGCTTCACCCTGTCGCGTTCACGCCCGAGGCGTTCACGCCGGGGGGCGGACCGTGCCAGCGGGTACCTCTCATCCGTCATTCACGCAGGCCCGCACAGGGCGTGCGCAGCAAGGAGTTGCGTCACCATGACCGTCAATCGTCCCCGCTTCCGCCGCATCGCGGCCGTCGTCATCGCCGGAACCGCGGCCGCCGTGCTGGCCGCCTGCGGTGGCAACGGCGACAGCGCGGCGGGGCACAGCGGCCACGACAACACCGCTTCGCCCGCGTCGTCTTCCGCGCCCGCCTCGAAGGGGGACCACAACGCGGCCGACGTCGCCTTCGCCAAGGGCATGATCCCTCACCACCGGCAGGCCGTCGAGATGGCCGAGCTGGCCGCCTCGCGCGCGGCGTCGGCAGAGGTGAAGAAGCTCGCCGCGGACATCAAGAAGGCGCAGGACCCCGAGATCAGGACCTTGTCGGGGTGGCTCACCTCCTGGGGTGAGCAGGTTCCCGCCGAGGGCGCCATGGACCACTCCGGGCACGGTGGGAGCGGGATGATGTCCATGGCGGAGATGGAACAGCTGAAGAGTGCCTCGGGCAAGGCGTTCGACACCGCCTTCATGGAGATGATGATCAAGCATCACGAGGGCGCGGTGGCCATGGCCAGGACGGCGAAGGCGGAGGGCGCCTTCCCCGAGGCCAAGAAGATGACGGACGCGATCATCACCTCGCAGTCCGCTGAGATCGAGCAGATGAACAAGCTCCTCGGCAAGGGCTGACCCGTCCGACGGCCGGCGCGGGGGGGCACACGCGCCCCCGCGCCGGCCGTCCGCGCAGAACCCTTCCCTCCCCTCCCTGGCGGCCTTCGCGCCTCTTCCCGTCCCGCCCCGTCCCGGGTGTCTTGCGTGTCAGCGGCGCCGCAGTCCACCGGGTGGGCCGGCCACCACCGGACGACGAGGGTTGCACCGCCGGCGGCCGAACCAGGTGGGCGGAACACCACTCGCGAAATACCCCCCTGGGGTATAAGGTTCGTAGTGTGGGAACGTGGACAGCGGGCCCCGCGCAGGACGGAATGGGGATGAGAGTCATGGAGCACAGCACGCACCACCACACCGCGGCGCACGACCATGCCGCCCACGAGGGCCACGGCCCGCACGCCGGCAGCCACCACGGTGGAGCGTCGTGGGGGACGGCGGCGAAGGCGACCCTGCACTGCCTGACCGGGTGCGCCATCGGCGAGATCCTCGGCATGGTCATCGGCACGGCGCTGATGTGGGGCAACGTCGAGACCATGGTCCTGGCGATCAGCCTGGCGTTCCTTTTCGGCTACTCGTTCACCCTGTTCGCCGTCGTACGCGCCGGGGTGACCCTCAAGACCGCGATCAAGGTGGCGCTGGCCGCCGACACCATCTCCATCGCCGTGATGGAACTGGTCGACAACGCCATCATCGCCCTCACCCCGGGCGCCATGGACGCCCACCTCGCCGACGGACTGTTCTGGGGCGCGCTGCTGGGAGGCTTCGGCGTCGCGTTCCTGATCACCACACCGGTCAACAAATGGATGATCGGCCGCGGCAAGGGCCACGCCGTCGTGCACGCCTACCACTGACCCGGCCGGCCGAACACGGTCCGGAGGCGCCTTCCCGAAGGAGGCGCCTGGACCTGTTTGCGGCCCTCTCGCCCTGGCACCCGGCAGGAAAGGGGTCGAACAGGCGCGGCCGCCCGGGTCCGCCGGCCCCGTGCCACAGGAGGCGAAAAGCAATGACCAGCGTGAAGGACATGATCGCCACGTACCCCGCCGACCTGGGCAACATCGATCAGGCGAAGCTCACCCGCTGTATCGAGGCATGCATCGCCTGCGCCCAGGCATGTACTGCCTGTGCCGATGCGTGCCTGTCCGAAGGCATGGTCGGCGACCTGACCAAGTGCATCCGCACCGACATGGACTGCGCCGACATCTGCAGCGCCACCGCCGCCGTCCTGTCGCGCCACACCGGTTACGACGCCAACATCACTCGGGCCATCGTCCAGGCCTGCGCGACGGCCTGCAAGGCGTGCGCCGACGAATGCGCCTCGCACGCCGACATGCATGAACACTGCCGACTGTGCTCCGAAGCGTGCCGTTCCTGCGAACATGCCTGCCACGAACTGCTCCAGGCGCTGGGCTGACCCGACCGAGGCGATCGACAGCCGGTGCGACACCTGTGCGGGACCGCCCGCGGCAGCGGTCCGGCGTATGGGGATCACCCGACGCCTCGCTGTGACCGGCGGGGAGAGCCGCGACGTCATCGGCGGCGACCCCGGCGTCCACCGGACGACGCCGTCCCAGGCCCACCGGGGTAACGGGGCGCCGCATGCACGAACGGCAGGGGGCTGAGCGGCCGTCGCGCACCTGGCGGCCATGTGCGTGAGCGGTGCTCATCGGTGCGCCGGGCCGGGCCGGTTCACTGACAGAAGATGTCAGTGAACCTCCGGACACTGGTGCCATGATCCTCAGTCCCCACGCACGCCGGGCCGAACGGCTGCTCGTGCCCGCCGCCTTCGCCACCGCCCTCGGGAACAACGTCCAGCTCATCGTCGGCGCGCTGCTCATGATCAGGGAGCAGCGGACCATGATGGCCGTCGGCTGGCTCTTCATCGCCGTGGCCGGTCCGCAGGCGCTGCTGTCGCCGCTCTTCGGACGACTGGCGGACCGCCTCGACCGGCGGGCCTTGTGGGTCGGTTGCGATGCCGTCAGCGCGGTGCTGGCCCTCGCGTTGCCGGTGTGGCTGGTTTGCGGAGGCGCTCAAGGGCCCGGGATCTACACCACCAATTTCGCGCTTGCCATGGTCAGCGCACTGTTCGTCCCGGCCAGCTCCGCACTGATAAAGGAGCGCATTCCGGCGGATCGGCTGCGGCGGTTCAATGCCCGCTACGAGATGGGGACGCAGGCCGGAATGCTGCTGTCGGCCACGGTCGGCGGGCTGACCGTCCAGACCTTCGGGGCCGTACCGCTGCTGGTGTTCAACGCCGCGACCTTCGTCGTCTCGGCGCTCTGCGTCGCCGCGGTGGGGCGCCGCCAGGACCAGGCGCCGACAGCCACCGTCACCGTCACCCCGAAGCCGACGCCGGTCGCGGCCGCCGGGCAGGAGCCGCCGCGGCTGAGCCGCTTCGTCCTCCTCTACGCCCAGGGAAGTGTGGTCGTCACGGTCTTCAACGCGCTGCTGCCCACGGCCGTGATCGGCGAACTCCACTTGGGGGCGGCGACGTTCGGTGTCGTGGACGCCCTCGGTGGCCTCGGCTTCCTGGCGGCCACGGGGGCCTACCAGTTCGTCAGCAAGCGGCATCCGGACCTTCGCATCGCCGTCGTGGGCTTTCTGCTCTGCAGCGTCGCGCTGGTGGTGCAGAGCCAGTTCGGGGTCGCCGGCTATCTCATCGGGGTTCCGCTGGGTGCCTTCGTCTTCGGGCAGGCCAGGATCGCCTCCCGGACCATGCTGATGTCATCCGCCGACGAGGCCGCCGTCGGCAGGGCTTTCGGGCTGGCGAACGGCGGCGGACTGGCGGCCACCGTCGGAGTGATGCTCCTGGTGGCGACGGTCACCGACCACACGGACACCCGCTACGGCTTCGGAGTCCTCGCCGCCCTTTCGCTGCTGGCGACCGTTTCCGCCGGACTGCTGCTGAGGGCACCGGGTTCCGTCGGCGCCGTCTGCACGACCGGGTCGACCGACTCCGGCGGAACCGCCGACGTCGCCCCGTCGCCCGCGATCGGCCCTCTCGAGGGCTCGACGGGCCGGACCGGTGCACCGTCCAGGTCCCCCGGCAACGCTGTGGGCGTCGCCGAGGCCCAAGTGAAGACCTGAGGCCGCAATCTGGCGGAGGAGCAGGCGTCGAGGCAGGCCCGTCCGGTGGCCGGCCGGCCCTGAAGCCGTCGGGAGACGAACCGGAGGAATCACGGTCAACTCGCCATGGAACCCGCCGAGCCGGGCGGCGGCGAAGCCGCGTCCTGGTAATTGGTGTGAAGGGTCTGTGAACGCACTGTTAGTGTGATCGAAATTTCCCCTTGTCTCGTGAGGACGCCGCATGACCATGCCCACCCCCGGCCCACAGCAGTCCCCGTGGCCGACGCCGGGCGGCTATCCGATGCCGCCGATGCCGCCGGCGCAACCCCGCAACGGCCTCGGCATCACCGCTCTGGTGGTGGGCATCGTCGGTGTGGTCTTCGGCGTCTTCCCGCCCACCTTCTGGCTGGGCGGCCTCCTCGGTGTACTGGGTCTGATATTCGGCATCATCGGTCTGGGCCGCGCCCGCAAGGGCGAGGCGACGAACAGCGGGATGGCGCTCACCGGCATCATCACCGGAAGCGTCGCGATCCTCGCGGCCGTCGCCTGGGTGATCGCGCTCTTCTTCCTGGTGAGCGAGGCGGTGGACAAGGCGAAGAACCTCCCCTCGGTGCCTTCCGCCTCGGCGGATCCCGGTGCGGGCAGCACCGGTGGTTCCGGCGACTCCGGAGCCGCCGAGCCGGACAAGGCCACTGAGCCGCTGGCTCTCGGTGCGTCCCTCCAGTACGACGACGGCGTGGTGATCACGGTCGGCAAGCCCGGCTCGTACGACCCGGACCAGTTCGCCTACGGGCACAAGAAGGGCAATGTCGCGATCCAGCTGAAGATCTCGATCAAGAACGGTGGCAAGAAGGACCTCGCCATCGGCACCGCCCTGCCGACGGTGAAGGACGCCAAGGGCCGGGAGATCGAGATGATCTTCGACGGCAGCAACGCGACCAACCCCTTCGAGGGCACGCTGCTGCCCGGCAAGCAGGCCGAGGCCACCTTCGCCTTCTCGGTTCCGTCCGACGCCGCGAACGAGATCCAGCTGGAGGTCTCGCCCTCCGTCCTCGAGTACGACGACGGCATCTGGACGGGCCCCGCCAAGTAAGTCCGTTCTCGCGAGCCCTCGCTGTGGAGGACCCGGCTCCGCGGTCGTGACTTCGTCAAGGCGGCCCGTGACAGGCGGCGTCGCGAACCCCGGCGAGGCGGCCGGGCCCCCGGGGACGGTGCGCGGTCAGGCGGATCATCCTGCCTGACCGCGCCGGGCCCTTCCTCCACGTGTTCGTCCGAGGGCACGGGGCCGCATCTCAGACCTTTGGGGCAGGATGGCGCCATGGCACAGCAGATCTCGCCCCCGTCGGAGTCCTGGCGCCGGATCGACGCCTGGCTGGCGGCCCACGTGGCCTCGGACTTCACGCTGCTCAATCCGCCGGCGCCACCCGACGAGATCCGGGAGGCGGAACGGGTTCTCGGCACCCGGCTGCCGGGGGAGCTCGCCGAGTCCCTGCGCTGCCACAACGGCGTGAGCACCTGGGCGACTCTGCTCCCGGAGCAGTCCCCTCTTGCCGCGAGCGGCCTCGTGGAACACTGGCGGACCCGCATGGACGTCGCGGCGGAGAACGACGGCCTGGTTCCTCGCCCCTGGGACGACGAGCCCTGGTGGCATCCCCTCTGGATTCCCTGGGCCGAGAGCGCCGACGGCGCGGCGCAGGTGATCGACCAGCGTCCCGGCCCGGACGCGGGCCGCCTCGGCTGGGCCGGTCACAGCGGTGGCGGCGACTTCACCGATTCCTGGCCAGATCTGGCGAGTTTTCTTTACGCGGTCGCGCAGGCGCTTCACGCGGGTGGAGACGTCAGCGGGCTGCGCCCCTACCTCACCGCGCAAGGTGGGTTGTGGTGGGACGAGGACGGCTGCGAGGAACTCGACGGTCATCCGCTGAGGAGGGCCCCGATCGGGCTGCCCTGAAGGAGCGCGTCTCGGCCACCCGCCGGCGCCGCGGGGCGGGAGCATCATCTTCAGGGCAGGAGCATCATCACGGCGAGGGTGTAGACACCCTCGGAGAGCACGGTGGTGTACGCCTCGTACCGCCTGACGCCCTTCTGACGGCCGTTCAACGGGTGCATCGTGCGCTGGACTCCGCAGAAGGTGCCGGCGACGGCGAACGCGAGGCCCGTGCCGACCAGCAGGTACACGCTCGTCGCCGTAGGGGTGGCGTGGACGCCGGCCAGTCGCAGAGCGAGCCCGACGGCGGGGGCCACGCTGCCGATGAGGGCGACTCGTCCGGTCTGCCGGTAGGCGACTTGGCGTGAGGAGATCCACTGGCGTGTCTGCCATTCCCTGCGCGCCTTCGGGTCGGCCGGTCCGGGATGCCAGCTGTCGCCGACGGCGAACGCCGTGAAGTACGTACCGGCGAGCCCGCCGACGCCCGCGATGACGACGAACAGAGTCCGCTGCGCCGGGAGGTGGATGGCGGCGAGCACCGCGAACGCCGACAGCACCGACACCAGCGAGACGACCACGGGCACCGCCACGAACATCACGGCTGCGGGCAGGTTGGCCGTCTCGTCGACCTCGGCGCCGATGGCCGCCAGTGCGACGGAACCGGTCAGGCTGCCCAGCATGGCGACGACCAGGAGCCCTGCCGCCAGGCTGACCAGCGTGCTGTCGCCCGACTTGGCGGTGGTGAACAGGACGATGGTCGCCGGGACGGACAGCGCGCCGAAGGCGCCCACGATCGGAGCGTACGCCGCCGCGCCCCGACGTACGTCGTAGTGGCCCTCGACGACCGGCCCGGTGCGGTGCTGTGGCATGGCGCGACGCTAATGCCTCCGGAGGACCCCCTGGGCCGGTTTCTCGCAGTCGGTTACAGAACCGTGCGGTTCCCCTTCACGCGCCGGAGCCCGAAGGGGCCACTTCTCAAGGCCGGCGCGGTCAGGGCCTCAGCACACCGAACTCGTTGCCGTCGGGGTCGGCCATCATGACGCGGCCGGGCTCGCTCTGACCGGCGTCGATGCGCGTGGCCCCGAGGGCGAGCAGACGCTCGACCTCGGCCTGCCAGTCACCGTCGGCAGGCGGGGCGAGGTCGAAACGCAGCCGCTCCCTGCCGGTCTTCGGTATCAGCGGTGGACCGCCCCAGGTGATCTTCGGGCCTCCGTGCGGCGAACGGATCGCGGTCTCCTCGTCCTGATCCCAGACCAGCGGCCACCCCAGCGCCTCGCTCCAGAAGTACCCGACTTTCTGCGAACCGTCGCAGGCCAGCGCACCGATGAAGCCGCAGTCGGCGAGGAACTTGTTGCCCGGCTCGATGACGCAGAACTCATTGCCCTCGGGGTCGGCGAGCACCACATGGCCCTCTTCCGGGCGCTGGCCGATGTCGATGTGCCGTGCGCCGAGGCTCAGGGCCCTGGCCACCTTCTGCTGCTGATCCTCCAGGGAGGTACTCGTCAGATCGAAGTGCATCCGGTTCTGGCCGGCCTTCTGTTCCCGGGTGGGAGAGAAGCGGAGTCGGAATCCGGTGTCATCACTGGGCAGGAGCACGACACCGTCGTGTGGATCGTCGGCCATGTCCCAACCGAGGAAATCGGACCAGAACCGCGCCAGGCGCGGAGGCCGGCTCGCATCGATGCAGAGCGCGAACAGTTGAGAAGTCATGCCGTGTTCATCCCCGATCCGCTGGACTGGCCTCTGCCGACAGAGTGCCGTCAGCGCCGCAGGGAACCCTAGGGGTGAACCGGCGTCACCCGCATCCGAATTTGGAGCATGAGCAGCAGGTCCGGAAGATGGAACTCGTCCCTGATCGGGCGTACGGACAGATGCAAACGGGCGCGGTGACGATTCCCGTGCGGGCGGGCGGTCTACCAAGAGAGGGAAGGGAGATCCGTGATGCCAGGACAGGGACCCGCACAGCACCCCACGACCGAGCTCGACGCGCGCTACAGCTCCGCGCTCAACCCACGCCCGGGTGCGGCGGAGGTCACCGCCACCCCATGGGCCGACGCCCAGCGGCATCTGAGGACAGCTGAGATCTTCTGGGTGTCCACGGTACGGCCCGACGGCCGACTGCACGTCACCCCCGTGATCGCCGCCTGGCACGACGGGGTGCTCTACTTCTCCACCGGCGTGGGAGAGCAGAAGGCGAGGAACCTCGCGCACGACGGGCACTGTGCCCTGACGACCGGGAGCAACTCACTGACTGAAGGACTCGACCTCGTGGTCGAGGGCACGGCGAGACCGGTTACCGATCGGGCAGTGCTGGAGGAAGTGATCGCGGCGTACGAGGCGAAGTACGGGCCGCACATCACGTCGCCCGAGGGCACGTTCCACGGAATCGGCGACGCGATCCGGCAGGGTGACGACGTGGTGTACGGCGTGAGCCCGGACACCGCGTACGGCTTCGGCCGGGACAACGGGGTCTACACCCACACACGGTGGACGTTCTGAGCCCTCACCCCACACGGCTGCGCCGCGTCCCGTGTGTCCATGGCGTGGACGTCGTCGCGGCTTCCGGCAGGGTGCTGGTGGTCCGGGAGACAGGTGCAGGAGCCGACGCCGAACTCGCTCATCGAAGTGTCTTTCCCGCGTCTCCGGTGGAGTCGACGGCGTCGGAAAGAACGAGCCCTTTCCTACGCGTCGCCCGGAGCGCCCGCCCAACTGCTCGGTCGTGTGATTGGCTACGCCGTACGCGTCCCGCGCTCGCGTACTCGGGGCGTGTGATCAGCCGGTCGTCGACGCGGTCGGCCCACCGACGCACACCACGGGGAGCGATCGGACCAGTTCCCGCGATGACTGAGCCGCGTGGCCGGCTCGGGGCACACACCCGTGACCGGCCTGCGAAGGGACTCCTCTTCCGGTACCGCCCTCAGGGGAGCCGGGCCGGCGTCCGTGCCTCGTGCGCGTCAGACGTCTCCGAATTCACCGGTGAGTGCCGACGCGATGCGCAGATGGGGCCTTGCCTCCTCGATACGTCCCTGTCTCTCCAGGGTGCGGCCCAGCATCAGCCGGGCGTAGTGCTCGACCGGATCGCGCTCCACGATGATCCGCAGCTCGGCCTCCGCTCGCCGCAGTTGGGCCGAGTGGTAGTAGGCGCGCGCCAGCAGCAGCCGCGGCCCCGTCTGCGCAGGTGCCTCTTCGACGAGCCCGCCGAGCACCCGTGCCGCGGCCGTGTAGTCCTTGGCGTCGAAGAAGAGCCGCGCCCGTTCCCAGCGCTCCGCCGGTGTCCCGTGCGAGTAGTAGGCGGTGCCGATGGCGTGGTGCGTCGTGTCCACTGATGCCCTCCTCCTCCGACGCCGTCAACGGCGACCGGCGCTCGGATATTCCGTTGATCCACTGGCCGGACGGCCGGACAGTCACGCGGCCGGGCAGTCAGGCGGTCAGGTGGTGAGCGCCGCGAGCTCCGCGTCGGCGCGCTCGGTGACCAGGGCCAGCACGCGGCCGGCGGCGGCCAGGTCCTCGGCGGGTATCCCGCCCCAGACGCGGGCGGCGATGGGGGCGATCTCCGCGCCGGCGGTGGCGATCAGCTCGCGCCCCGCGTCCGTGGCGCGAAGGTGCGGGCCGTCCGCGACGAGCAGCCGCTCGGACGACAGCTCGTCGAGCGCGGCGTGGATGTCGACGGCATCGGCTTTGATGGAGCCGCGGACCCGGGTGACGAGTTCGTCGGGCGTCCGCGGGGCGTCGGCGGTGACGGCGGCGCGCAGAGCGATCTGCTGCTCGAAGGTGATGCCGTGCCGGGCCAGGACGTGCTCCAGGACGCCGCGGGTGGCGTAGTGGGCCAGGCCGAGGGCCCGGGCGTCGGCAATGGGTGGGGTCGTGGCGGATGCGGTGGTGGTCATGGTGTTGCCCCCTGAGTGCTCTCGTCGTTCGGTGCCGATGGGTGCAGAGGTGCGTCGAGCAGGGTGGTCAGTTCGGCGGTGAACGCGCGCGTCCGCGGGGCGTCGAGACCTCCGAGCGGCTCCAGCAACTGCTGGAGCAGGTCCTGGACCACCGCGACGGCCTGCCGTGTGACGGCCTGGCCCCGCTCGGTGAGGGCGAGTTGCACGGCGCGCGGATCGCGGGGATCGCGCGTGCGCTCGATCAGGCCGGCCGACTCCAGGGCGCGCGCCAGCTTCGAGACGTACAGCGCCTCCAGGCCGGTGTGGTCGGCGAGACGGCGCTGACTGGGCCGCTCGCCGGTGCGCTGCATGCCGTACAGCGACGCGACCAACGAGTACTGCGCGTGGGTGAGGCCCAGTGGAGCCACCGCGCGATCGACCGCGACGCGCCATTTGTTGGCGAGCCGCCATACGAGGAAGCCGGGCGTGGGGCCCGTGGAACCCTTGCTCATGTCAAACAGAGTACATAGCTACTATGTCTATGGCTACTGTTTTGACGCTGTGACGGTGGGCACCGGAACCGACTGATACCCCCACTTCAGCGCCGGAGCGGCCTCAGGTGGAAGTCGAGCCGGCCGGGAGCCGCGCGCATGCCGGCGAGTCCCCCCGGGAGCACGGTAGTGATTCCGGCCGGTCAGGCGGGCACGTGGCTGCAGCGCTGCGAGCCGGAGCCACCGGTCTCCGACGGCCGTGTGGCGGTCAGGAGGGCGGCGCTGACCAGCGTGGCGAGCAGGTCGATGTCCGATCCGGTCTCAAGACGGATCGTCACCCACTCGGAGGCGTCCTTCAGCCGCAATGCGCTGGAGCGCAGAAGCGCGGGGCGCAGTTTGCCTATCAACGCCGTCGAGAGGTGCACGTCCGCCTCGGTGGCCGAATGGAAGTGCACGATCTCGCGGGTGCCTGCGCTGAGGGATCGGGGCGTCCCGCAAGAGGCGTGGCCGGGGCTGAGGCCGGGCCAGCAGGCCAGACGGTCATTGGCATGTTCCGCCAAGTTCATGCAGCCATACTGCTCCCGTCACCTCGCGACCGGAAGGACTGAAACTGCCAAGGCTGCCCCAAACTTGAGGGCCGTCCGGTGAGGGCCGCCGAGCCCGGGCCGGCCCAACGCCCGGCCGGCGCCCGCATACGACGCCTGCCACTCCTCGCCGTAGAGACCGAGAGACACGCACGCGGGCGCCCGGTCCCGTCCTCGACGTCGAACGTCGCGCATCGGCGGGCCGCATCCCTCACGGCTGCCGCAGGCGGGCCAACTCCACTTCGACGGCCTCCGCCATGAGAGCGCGCGCACGGTCGACGGAGAGGCCGCCGCTGAGCCGGCGCATGCTCAGGCCTTCGAGCAGGGCCGTGAGTCGTTCGGCCGCCGCGGAGAGCGCCGCCGCCGACGCCGACGGCCGCACCTGCCCCAGAAGCGCGGCCACCTCCCGCACCCACACCAGGGTCGCCCGGGCGAGGTCTTCACGCAGGACGGAGTCGAAGGCGGCGCTCGCCCGCAATTCGCCCCGGGCCGCGCTGTTCTCCCGTACCTCCGCGGTGTCCTGGAGTTCCAGCAGAAGGATCTGGTCGAGCTCCTCACGGGGGCCGAGTGGTTCCGCGTCCGGGTCCCGGGCCGTGGTGTACCGCTCGGCACGGTCGTTGATGAGTTCCAGCGTGTGGCGAAGGATCCCGGAGCGGTCCTTGAAGTGGTAGTAGATCAGGCCGGTGGAGACACCGGCCTCCTCCGCCAGCTCCTCCACACGGAGCCCGCGGACCCCGCGCCGGGCGATCACCCGGGCGGCCGCTTCCAGGATCCGCGTACTGCGGGACGCCATGCCACGACCCTATCCGCCCTGCCGGACCCCTTCTGCCAGCGGCAGAACACCGGCCCGACCGGGCCCGGCGATCACTACAGTCCAGGCTCATGACGACGATCACAACGCGCACGGTGGAATACACGGCCGACGGCCTGACGATGATCGGGCACCTCGCGCTCCCGGCCGGTGTCGACCGCCGGCCCGCGGTCCTGGTCGGTCCTGAGGGGATGGGGCTCAGCGACGTCGAGCGCCGCCGGGCCGATGCACTCGCCGAGCTGGGATACGTGGCACTGGCCTTCGACCTCCACGGCGGGCGCTATTTGGGCGACCCTGAGGAGATGCTTGCCCGTTGCATGCCGCTGCTCGCCGACCCCGACCGGATGCGAGGCATCGGCCACGCGGCGCTCGACGTGCTCCGCGTCGAGCCGCGGACCGACCCCGACCGGATCGCCGCCGTCGGCTACGGCACCGGGGGCGCAATCGCGCTGGAACTCGGGCGCGACGGCGTCGACCTGCGCGCGATCGCGACAGTCAACGCACTGACCACGGGCCGACCGGGCGAGACGGCGCGCATCCGCTGCCCAGTATGGGCCGGGGTCGGGTCGGAAGACCCGATCATGCCGCCCGCGCAACGGGACGCGTTCACCACCGAGATGCAGGCCGCGGGCGTCGACTGGCGCCTCGTGGTCTACGGCGGCGCCTTACACGCCTTCCACCACCCACCGGTCGACCACACCGTGGTCCCCGGCGTCGGCTACCACCCACGGCACGCGCAGCGAGCGTGGCGTGACGTCGTCGGCCTGCTCGCCGAGTGCCTGCCCATCAGGCTCTCGAAGAACAACATCAGGAAGCCACCGCCTCGGTCCACGACACCTGTCGCTCACCCAACGACCGCGGGCACACGCGCCTGAGCTGCACGATCTTCAGGAACACTTCCCGGGGCGGACGATGGTGCAGTTGCCGATCGACGCCGTGGCCTCCGGCGGCGGGGGCAGCCACTGTGCCACCCGCGACCAGCCCGGCGAGCCGGACGCCTGACCCTGCGCGGGCCGCACCCGGGCGTTGCGGGCCAGTCGGACGAGACGCACGTCACAGCCTTCCATGTCACACCTCGCTGATCCGCGCCGTCATAGGTGTGTAACCGACCGGCCGAACAGCATCGGAGCACATCATGGAAGCACGCCTGAACCCCTTCACCAACCCGGTCCTGGGCAAGGTCTTCAAGCACATCGTCGCCGCGGGCAAGGCGCTCGCGGACTCCACTCTGCCGGCCTCGACCCAGGAACTGGTGAAGCTCCGCGCCAGCCAGATCAACGGCTGCGGCTTCTGCACCGACATGCACTTCAAGGACGCCGTGCACGCCGGCGAGTCCGCCGAGCGCCTCAATCTCGTCGCGGCCTGGCGAGAGGCCACGGTGTTCACCGAGGCCGAGCGCGCGGCGTTGGAGCTCACGGAGGAGGCCACCCGCATCGCCGACGCGGCCGGTGGCGTCCCTGACGAGGTCTGGGCGAACGCCGCCAAGCACTACGACGAGGACCAGCTCGGCGCCCTGGTCGGTGTGATCACCGTCATCAACGCCTTCAACCGCGGGAACGTCATGCTCCGGATGCCCGCCGGCGACTACCAGCCGGGCCAGTTCGGGTAAGCACGACGGAGGGTGAACGGGTTCGCCCCGGGCCCGTTCACCCTCGGCGCGCGGTGCCGTCCAGGATCTGCTCCCGGAGGATGTCGGCGTGGCCGCAATGCTGGGCCAGTTCACGCAGCACATGGAGGTAGACCCAACGCAGCGGCAGTGGGCCCCGGCGGTTGCCTCGTACGACATCGTCCAGGGTCAGCTCCGCCGTCGCCCGACGAGACGCCGCGCATGCCTCCTGGTACGCCCGCCGGACCGAGGCGATCGTGTCACCGTCATCGAGATCGAACGACTCGTCAGGCGTCTCGGGAATGCCGATCTCGGCACGGGTGCGGCAGGTGATCGCCTCGTCGAACCAGACGCGTTCGACAACAGTGGCGTGCTTGACCAGACCGAGCAGCGTTGTCTTGGATGCCACGAGGGATAGGCGCGCCTGCTCCTCGGTCAGCCCGTTCAAGCTGTCGTACAGCAGGGACCGGTGCTCGTCGACAAACGCTTCGAACTGGTCCCGGAGCACTGCGTGGAAGACGGTGGGGTCCATAGGGGACAAGAAAACCATGGCCGCAACCATAGGTCATCCGGACAGCATGCCGAGGCCCCGTCACCGCCCCCGTCCATCGCGCTCGCCTAGGACCCCTCGACTTCCCCCCTGCGTTGCTCTCGACGAATCAGCCCCGAGCAGCGGGCTGTTCGACGGGACCCCCCTTGTGCGGTGCCCCGATGTAGCCCCGAGGGCCGCCGGGCAGCGCCGCGACGCACGCGGCGGAGCAGGCATTGACCAGCAGGGGCAGAACGTCCGTTGCCACGGGCAGCGAGATCCACACCTGATGGAGCCCGGCCTGCGCGATCGAACGCGCGCAGACACTGCAACCGCGCATGGCCGTCGAACCCCAGCGGCGGGGATCCAGGTAGTCGAGATCGAGGTCCCCGACGCGGTCCAGGGACGGTTGAAGCCTCGGGAAGGGCACTCGCAGCTTGTGGTTGCCGAACAACGCGCGGGTGCTCACCGTACTGGCGGTCAGCTTCGAGCAGCGGGTGATCTCGTAGGGATAACAGTGCAGTCGGTAGGAGGTGTACGGGGTGAACTCCTCGAGGCCGGCCATGGCCCCGATCTCGGGTGGGATGCGCACCAGGTTGCTTCCGTAGAGCACGAGGTGTCTGACCGCTGTCAGCCGGGCGATGCTCGGCGGCAGGGTGACGATCTGCCTTCTCTCTTCCGGGCTGAGTCCGGTCAGAGGCCGGAACTCTTCACGTCCGTCCGCGGCGGCTTCGTCGACCAGCTCCAGCAGGCGCCGCCAGCCGGGTGCGGAGGTGTCCTGGCGTTCGGTGTGGAAGCCCACGCGGGCCCGCGGGTGCACCCTGGTCTGATCGAAGCACGAGCAGATGTCCCGGTCGCCGACCTGGCGCCGGATCTGCCGTGTCGCCCCATCGGTTGACGTAGGGCCTCGGCTCCCCCTCGTTCCTCATGGCGCCACCATACGCAGGTCGCAGGGGCGGTCCGGGTGCATATTGTGGCCCGAGGGCGCAGCACGACGACACCCGCGCGGATCGTGGGACCCCGATCGGGCCAGGAGCCTTCAGCTGCGCCGCGGTCCGACGGATGTCCGGCCGGCCCCCACAGGCGGGCAGTTCTCGTGCTCGGCAGGTCGACTGATCACAACAGCGATGATCACGAGTGGTCAGTGCCCCGTCGATCGACGCACCCCGCTCCTGTGGTGTGCGCGCAGGCGGCCCCTCATGCACGCGCGACAGTGACGCCGAGTGATCCCTCGGACGCATAACGTCGCGTGCACTCGTGGGCCGTGGAGGGGGGACGATGGAAGAGCCGAGGCACGGATGCAGCGACGGTTCCACACCCCGGCAGGTGTCTGCGTGATCAGCGGTGGGAAGGAGGCCGCATGGGTGCCAGCGAGTCTCCGCGGGCCGGCGCCGGCATGGTGGGCCCTCTGCCGTCGCGGCCGGGCGGCCTGCTCGACATCCTGAACGTCGCCGCCGTTCTCCTCGACGCCGAGGGCAGGATCGATCTGTGGAGCCCGCAGGCCGAGAAGTTGTTCGGCTACACCGCCGAGGAGGCGCTGGGACAGTACGCCGGTCCACTGCTGCTCGACGAGCGGTACCTGGAGGAGGTGCTGGCCCTGTTCGCCCGGGTCATGAACGAGGGCGAGGACTGGGCCGGGACCTTCCCCGTCCGCTGCAAGGACGGCAGTACGCGCCTGGTGGAGTTCCGCAACATGCGGTTGCAGGACGACCAGCACGACTACTACGCCCTGGGCCTCGCCACGGACCAGGCGACCCTGCGGCGGATGGAGCGCGACCTGGCCCTGTCGGCCCAGCTGATCTCGCAGTCACCGATCGGGCTGGGCCTCCTGGACACCGATCTGCGCTACATCTCCGTCAATCCGGCGGAAGAGCGCATGAACGGCGTGCCCGCCGACAAGCACGTCGGCCGCCACGTCCACGAAGTGCTGCCCTTCCTGGACCCGTCGTTCGAGGCCGCGATGCGCGAAGTCCTGGCCACCGGCGTACCGATCCTGGACCAGTACACCGTCGGCCGGACCCCCGCCGACCCGGACAACGACCACGCCTGGTCGATCTCCTTCTACCGGCTCGAATACCCCAGCGGGGAAATCCTGGGCGTGGCCACGTCCAGCGTGGACGTCACCGACCGGCACCGCGCCATCGAGGAGCAGCGCCGTACCGCCCTCACCCTCCAGCGCAGCCTGCTTCCCCACCCGCCCCCGCAGCGGCCGGGCCTGGACATCGCCTTCCGCTACCGCCCCGCGCAGGCCACCATCGAAATCGGCGGCGACTGGTTCGACGTCATTCCCCTCAGCGGCGACAAGACCGCCCTCGTCGTCGGCGACGTCATGGGCAGCGGCGTCACAGCCGCGGCCACCATGGGGCAGCTGCGTACGGCCACCCGCACCCTGGCCGACGTCGACCTCGACCCCGCCGCGGTGCTGCACCACCTCGACCACATCACGGATGGTCTCGACACCCTCGCAACCTGCCTCTACGCCGTGTACGACCCCACGACCTGCCAGTGCCACATCTCCCTGGCCGGGCACCTGCCACCCGTCCTCTTCCACTCCGACGGCACACGCGAACTGCTCGACCTTCCCACCGGCGCGCCGCTGGGAGGCTGCGGCATCCATTTCGACACCACCTCCTTCGGTATCGAGCCGGGCGACCAGCTCGTCCTCTACACCGACGGGCTGGTCGAGACGCGCGACCAACCGATCGACACCCGGCTCGATTCCCTCCTCGACGCGCTCGACGACCCGAACCGCCCGCTGGACGACACGTGCGATCAGCTTCTGCGCACACTGCGCCACCCCGGGGACCGCGACGACGTCGCCCTGCTCATCGCACGCACCAGTCCCTTTCCGGGCGACGGACAGACCCGCAAGGGCTGAGCCCCGCCGGTGCGACGCAGAGCCGAGCGGGGTCGAGCGCAGTCAACGGGTGCTCAGCTCTCCGCCACCACGATGACGCAGTCACCCGCCGCGAACCGCACCGTCCCGCGCTTGTCCGGGTTGACCCTCACGCCGTAGGCCGGGGCGGTCGAGGCCTCGGCGCGCAGGCGGTATCCGATGGCGCACTCATGACGACGGCGCGCGGATTCGACGACGGTGGCGAAGCTGACCTCACGGTCCGGCGGGACGTAATCGGTGGCGGGCTTGAGGTGGATCTCGCTCCCGTCCGCCGTGAACAGCTCGTCGAACAGAGCCGCCAGGTGCCGGTTCTCCGAGATCTGCGTCATGAGCAGGCCGATCAATCGGCCGCTCACGATGAAGTCCGCGCCCTGCCGCACTGGGGCCAGCAGCCGGTTTCGGTCGTCGGTCATCTCCGTGACGACGGACAGTTCCCGCCGCGTGGACGCCTCGATGGAACGCAGGTGGAGCAGCGTGACGAGCGTACGGTCGTCCGTCTCCGTGCCGCTTTCCGAGCCACTTCCCGTACCGGTCCCCGTGCCGCACTCCGGGGGCCGGCTCTCGTCGCCGATCACCATCACGCTGTCGTAGGACGGCACGTCCAGCTTGGCCAGAGTGTGCTGCTGGGTGATGTCGCCGCTGTGGAGGCTCACCAGCAGTCGGCTGGGCGCCCGGCCGTTGGTCCCCGCCACGTGCATCGTCGCCGCGTCGCCCAGGGCCACCACGTCGAGAGTGGAACCGGGCCGTACGTACTGGTCGAGCTGCTCGATGATCAGTGGGGCTCGGCGGTTCCAGCCGAGGAGCAGCATGCGTTCGGGCGCCGGGGTGCGGGGGCAGGCCATGACGATCGCGTCCTCGTCGACGAGTGGGGCGGTGTCGGCGGGCACGGCGGTGTCATCGTCCTCCGTGATGAGGATGAGCTGATCGCCCACGCCGATCCGGGTATGGGGAGCCGGGTTGAGCGACGTGCTCCCGTCGGCACGGACGAGGCCCACGACCGAGGAGGTGGCGAAGGCCCCGAGCGCGTCGCCGAACGTGCGACCGGCGAGAGCCGCGGCCGGCACGACGTAGAACTCGTCACCCGCGAAGTCGAGCAACTCCTGGTAGACGAGGGACAGACCGGGCTGGCGCGAGGTCTGTACGAGCAGCCGGGCGACGATGTCGTCGATGCTGAGGACGTGTCCCTGCCGGCCCGCCGCGAGGGTGGCGGCCAGATGGTGGCGGGCGTCCCGTACGGCCGCGACGACGACGCGGTCGCCGGACGGGGCACCGGCCGCGTCCAGGGCCAGGAGTGTCTTCACGACATGGGCGTCACCGCTCCTGCCCACAGGCGGAAGCACGAGCACGGCCTTCGCGGCGGCCGGGCTCAGCCGGGTGAGCACCGTCGGATCGGTGGTGCGGCCGCTGCGACAGATGACGCGCGTGCTCCCGGTGCCGCCGACGTGGCAGGCGATCTCGGCGTCCATGTCGGTCTTGTCCTTGTCGGCGAGGACGGCGACGGCCGCTCTGCGCTGGTTGGCATTGGCGGCCACCAACTCCGTCAGGACGGGGAACACTTGGTCGGACCAGCCGAGCAGCACGGTGTGGCGCCGCTCCAGAACCACCGACCGGCCCCGCCGCAACGCCATGATGCGCTCACCGAGACCAGTGGTGATCAGGCTGACCAGCGCCGATACGAACAGCAGCGCCACGAGCGCCAGCAGGACCGACATCACGACGTAGAGCGGGGGGCCGACTTCGCCGCCCAGCTTCAGTGTGGTGCCGACGCTCTTCCAGACGGCCGACAGGCGATCGGAGGGGGTGGTGTGAGGGGTGCGGTCCGCCCACACCAGCACCACACTGGCCGGAACCACGATCGCGAGACACACCAGTGTCAGCCAGCCGATGAGTACGGGGGTGCCCTTGGCCATGAGGTTGTCGAACCCGTACCGGATGCGTGACCACGCTCGGGAAGCGAGCCCTGTCATGGAAACCCCCTCAACGCCGGGCGTCCGGGCCCGGTGCGCGTCGTGTCGCCGCCCCGGCCCGTCACGTCGCGGAGTGTTCCGCGCGGAGACGTGGACGAGGCGTCGCCCTCCTGGGCAGGTTCTGGCTCCTGTGTGTGGGGCGATGCCGCCACGGGCTGTCGCGGTGGCCGTCGCCGTACCCGCGCGTCGGCAACGTCCCGGCACGGGAGTCATGCCTGCGGCAGGCGTACGCACGCGGTCGCTCCCGGCCGCCTCCCGAGGCGGCGTGGCCGCTCGGTACTGACGCCACCGCCCAGTGGGTTCGCCCGAAGTTCCGGCGGAATGGTGCCGTTCGCCATGACGTGAGCCTTCGCTGTAGGTGCGCCCGTAAGTTCTTCGACCCAGTGTTGTGGCGCCACGCGCGCGAGCGCCGATCTTCGGCGCATCCTTCACCCGCACGAGGCGAGTCCAGGCCGTGCGCCCGTCCGTACACGAGGCCAGGCCGAGGTCGGGATCTTTGTGGCTTCTGCCAGTACAGCGCTCCGCCACGGTCCGTAGAGACTGCCGACCAGTGGCCGCGACGCGCCCCGGGAACCGGGGGCCGTGGCCAGGACATGCCGAAACGTAGGGAGGCAGCACGGTGGCCGTGCAGCAGTACGACGAGATCGGTGAGGCGTTCGAGGGATTCAAGTCTCTGCCGCTGGCACAGTACGGGGAGGTGCCCAGCTTCCTGAACATGGTCGGGGACGTACGCGGCAAGTCGGTCCTCGACCTGGCTTCCGGTACCGGCTTCTACAGCAGGGAGTTCAAGCGGCGCGGCGCCTCCGAGGTGCTCGGCGTCGACATCTCCGGCGAAATGGTCGCCGTGGCGCGAAAGTTCGAGGAGCGCGATCCGCTGGGAGTGCGCTACGAGGTGGGCGACGTGGCCGAACTGCGTCCCCTGGAGCAGCGCTACGACGTCGCCGTCGGGGTCCAACTGCTGCACTACGCACCGGACATCGCCGCCATGGAGCGGATGTGCCGCAATGTGCACCGGAGTCTGAAGCCGGGCGCCGAGTTCTTCGTCTTCGCCCAGAACCCCGACTACCGCTTCGACGGGCCGTCCCTGGCCAAGTACGGCTTTCTCTGCGAGCCGACCGGCGAGGAGATCGAGACCGGACCGCGCGTGAGGATCACGGCTCTGCTCGACCCGCCGATCTCGTTCGTCGGCACGTGCCCGCGCCGCGAGGTCTACGAACAGTGTCTGCGGGCAGCCGGGTTCAGCGAGGTGACCTGGGTCCCGCTGGAGGTGTCCGAGGCCGGCGTGGCCAAGTTCGGTGCTGACTTCTGGGCGGACTGCTTCGCCAACCCGCCGCTGGAGATGCTGCGCTGCCGCGCCTGACGTCAGACGGCGCTGTCGGCCCTTCCGGTGCTCCCGGAAAGGCCGGCGGCACGTCGCACGGCAGGGCCCGCCATCGTCTCGAGCGGTCCCGCCATCGTCTCGAGCGGCCCGATCGGCCCGATCGGCCGTGCCACCGGCCGGCCGCCCCCCGAGGTGTCCGCCGGCTCGTTGGTGTGGCGGTCACTGGCAGCCTCCCGCCGATCTGGCCGGCGGCAGGGTGCCCAGTGCGGCCGCGGTACGGGCGAGAGGTGTCGTCGTGATCTCCGCGACGCCGGACCGGCCGGCGACGCAGGTGTCGAGGCGGCGCCAGGCCGTTGGCACGCGGGTCGGGGCGGTGTGGAGGACGGCCGGGTTCCGGGCCACGGCCGAAGAGGAACTGACAGATCGCCATCGACGTGCTTATGATGCCGGCGATGATGAACTTCTCCTCGTACGGATTGGGGGAATCGTCCGCGCAAGGTGAGTGCTGATGGCACATCACCGCGCGAACGAGGTCCCGCCCCGCCTTCTGATGTGGCAGCGCGTGCGCGAGTACGCCGTGCCACCGTCCATGATCGACACTGCGACCGCACGGCGTGCGGCCGGTGACTGGGCGGGCGCTTGCGCCGCCGCCCGGATCGACGTAGATCTCGATCTGCGCGCCGTGCGCGACCGCCACGGCATTGATCTCTTCACCCACCTGCGTGCGGACCTGCGCCGGCTGGCGCCCGATCTGCTGCGCTGGCACATGCCCCGCATCGCCCCCGACGGGCGGCTCCGGCCCGGACTCACGCTTTCCCTCGCCCACTACCGGACTTCCGGCGCCACACCGTTGCAGCTGGTGGTGCGTACACCGCCGGCCTGGGCGGACGCCGGGCAGCGGATGTCGCTGGCCCTGTGGGAGGAGTCCACGAACGATGCCCCCAGGCATCATCCGCACCCCCATCCCGACCGGCGTTTCCGGCTCGATCTGCACCGGCATCTGTGGGACGCCGGGCGAAGCGGCGAACTGGCGCGGCGGTGCGCTGCGGGCCGGGCACCGGAGCCCGTCACGGGGCCGCCCGGGCCGCCCGACACGGCCCGCAGCCCGAGCCCCTGGGATCTGCTGGATGCGGCGGATCCGTCGGACCTGCCGGATCGGCCCGATGGGACGGATCGGCCCGCCGTCGACGATGACGCGTGGGCGTCGGCACGTTGGGCCGCTGAGGCGGAACTGCTGTTGCGGGCCGAGGGACACGCTCACGGAGCCTTCACCGTGCGGCTCGGTGCGCGCAGCCGCGCCGTGTTCGAACTCGTCGCCCCTGACGACAGCCATGCCCCGACACTCCGGCCACCGCGGCACGCGCTGCCGCCCCAGCAGGTCGCGGCGCTTCCGGTGTTGCCCGAGGCGGCGGTGCGGGTCCTTCCGGACCTGGAGCTGTTGCGGGCCGGGCTCATCCGGACGGAGCGGCTGCATCCGCTCGTCGCCGCGGCCCTGTCGGCGGCCGGCTCGGTGACCCCGCGCGGCGCGGCACCGGCGGCCGGGCCCGCCCCCGAGTCGGGGGATCCGCACCGGGTGACGTGCCGGGGCGAGGTCCACCGGATCGCGCTGCGGGACGGTGCGCTCACCGCGATCGACCACGACGCCGGCGAGCTGCGCCGGGAAGAGCTGCTGGTGGCGCTCGGCGGGCCCGCACTGCCCTGCCTGAGGGCGATCGACGCGGTCCACCGCAACCCCGAGGCACTGCCCGCGGTACGTGAGCGGCTCGGCCACGGTGACGTCGCCGGGGCGCTGGCCGTCGTCGAAGGGCTGCTCGGTCCGGGAGCGGTCCTGCGCGACGGGCCGCTCAAGGACGCGTTGGAGTCGGCCGCGGCACGCCGAATCGACCACGGGCTCTTCCGCTCGGGGCTGGTCGCCGTGCACCCCGCGGCCGGTACCACAGGGGACGGGAACGCCTCCTACGCCAGGAACACCGATTCCGGCCACCGCCCCCGGCTCACCCGCCACGTACCTCTCCCGATGCGCCGCAAGCGCGGCAGCCGGACCCGGCCCCGCACCGGGCTGACCGGCTGACGGGCCGACCGCCGGCCCGGCGACCCACCACCGAAGCGATGTGCCCGCACCGCACGGTGCGCACCACGCCCCTCGACATCCGGAACGGACGACGCCGTCTCGTTCCCTGATCCACCCAAGGTGATGTCCATGACCTCCAGCACCCTCCTGCCCCCCGTCCCGGCCCCGACCGCGGAGGCACCTGCGGGCCCTTCCGCCGGCGTGAGCCCCGGAACACCCGCCCCCACCCACTCGGGCCAGGCCGTCACCGACGCTCAACTCGCCGTCGCCGACGACCTGCTCACCCTCCTGCGCAAGACCACCACCGAGCCACGCCCCGACGAGCAGCTCGAGGCGCTCACCCTGGCCGTCGCGGCCGACCTGCCGGTACTGCTCTGGGGCGAGCCGGGCATCGGCAAGACCGCGGCCCTGACCCAGCTCGCCACCACCCTGGATCTGCCGCTGACAACCGTGATCGCCAGTGTGCACGAACCGTCCGACTTCTCCGGACTGCCCATCGTGGGCGACGACCCCGCCGTGCGAGGTGTGCCCATGGCACCGCCGCAGTGGGCCGTCGAACTCGTACGGGCCGGACGGGGGCTGCTCTTCCTGGACGAACTCTCCACCGCCACCCCGGCCGTCCAGGCCGCGTTGCTGCGGGTCGTCCTGGAGCGAAGGGTCGGTGCGCTGCAACTCCCGGCGGGGGTACGGATCGTGGCCGCCGCCAACCCGCGCGCGTCCGCCGCGGACGGGTGGGAGCTGAGCCCACCGCTGGCCAACCGGTTCGTCCACCTGTACTGGGTGCACGACCGGGAGGTGGTGGTACGCGGACTGGGCGGAGTCTGGCCCCTGGCCCAGCTGCCCCGACTGGTGCCCGAGCGGCTGCCGGAGGCGGTGGCGTTCGCCCGGCGGGCCGTGTGCGGCTTCCTCGAAGCGAGGCCGACGCTGATCCACCGGCTGCCGACCACCGAGACCCGGCGGGGCGGCGCCTGGCCCTCGCCCCGCAGCTGGGAGGCCGCGCTGACCCTGCTCGCCTTCGGTACGGCGGCGGGCGTCTCGCGCGAGGTCCTCGCACTGCTCGTACGGGGTGCGGTGGGGGACGGCCCGGGCCTCGAACTTCTCGCCCATCTGGACCGGATGGACCTGCCCGACCCGGAGTCGCTGCTGGCCGACCCGGCGTCCGCCGAGCTGCCTGAGCGGGGCGATCTGCGTCAGGCCGCGCTGGAAGCGGTGGTGGCCGCCGTCGGGGCGCGACCGCAGCGGGAGCGATGGGAGGCCGGCTGGGCGGTGCTGGTGCGAGCGCTGGAGACCGGCGCCCCGGATCTGCTGGTGGCCCCGGCGACGGCGCTGGCCGCGTTGCGGCGCGACGACTGGGAGGTGCCGGAGGCGGTGGAACGCCTGGCCGCGGTGGTGGGTCTCGCCCGGCGGGCCGACCTGTCGGTGGGGCGGGCCACGGTGACGGCCGCCGGGCGGACGACGGGCCCGGCGGGGACGCGCCGATGACGGGGGCTTCTCAGCGTCCTGGGCCGCGCCCTGGGCCGCGTCCACACGCGCATCCACGCCCGTATACGCGCCCGCTGCCGCGCCCCATGTCCCCGCCCGCGCCGCCGCGGCCGGTGCGCGCCACCATGCCGGGGGCGCCGGCCGGCTCCGGCGGGCCGGACGACCGGCGCGGGCTTCCCCTCGACATGGAGAAGCTGCTGGCCGCCCGCCTGCACGCGGTGAAGGTCCGCCCCTACCTGGCGGCGGCGCTGTTCGCCCTGCACGTGGTGGAGGACCGGTCCGTTCCCACCATGGCGGTGGACGCGCACTGGCGCTGCTACGTCTCCCCCGGCTTCGTGGCGCGCACCCCGGTGGAGGAACTGGCCGGTGTCTGGGTCCACGAGGTCTCCCATCTGCTCCGTGACCATCACGGGCGGAGCGAGCGGTACGCACGCGAGCACGGCGAGCACGGACCGGGCGAACGGTTGCGGCGCAACATCGCCGCCGACTTCGAGATCAACGACGACATCTACGGTGACGGTCTTCCGATGCCCACCGGAGCGGTACTGCCGTCGCTGCTGCGGCTGTCCGACGGGCTACTGATGGAGGAGTACCTGCGCACGGCGTCCATGTCGGGCCTCGCCGCGGACCTGGCCTGGCTCGACTGTGGCAGCGGTGCCGACGGACAGCACCGCCCGTGGGAGCGGGGACCCGACGGCGCACACGGGCTGACCAGGCAGCAGCGGGACGCGGTCCGCTTCCGGGTCGCCGAGGGAATCAAGGGGCGGCCGGGCGACGCTCCGGAAGGATGGCGGCGATGGGCGGAAGAGGCGTTCCATCCGCCCCAGCCGTGGCGGCAGTTGCTGGGTGCGGCGGTCCGCTCGGCGGCGAGTGCGCCGGGCGTGGGTGAGAACCACACCTACCGGCGGCCGTCCCGGCGCTCGGCCAGTGTCCCCGGGGCGGTGCTGCCGAGCCTGCGGCGTACGCCGCCCCGGGTCTGCGTCGTGATCGACACCTCCGGCTCGGTGAGCGACGCCGAGCTGGGCAGCGCGCTGCTGGAGGTGGCGGCGATCTCCCGGGCGGTCGGCGGGCGGCGCGACCTGGTCTCGGTGATCTCCTGCGACGCGGCGGCCGGGATCGCCGTCCCCCTCTGCCGCGCCGAGAACATCGAGCTGGTCGGCGGCGGCGGAACGGATCTGCGCTCCGGGTTCGACAGGGCACTCCGCTCGCGGCCCCGCCCCGATGTCATCGTCGCCCTGACGGACGGCCAGACGGCGTGGCCTTCCGCCCAGCCTCCCTGCCGCACCGTCGTCGGCCTCTTCCCCCGCCCTTCCCGTGCAGTGAACGAGAGCGACCCGGACTACGTCCCGGACACCCCGCCGGCCTGGGCACGTGTCGTCACCATCGGCTGAGCGCACCCAGTGGTACGCGTCGGTGGAGCCCTGGGGGGGCCGGTTCGCGTCGAGGGACGACCGCCGTCACCCGGCCGTGCTTGTCGGCGGGTCGGTCAGCCGGCGGCCGGCCGGTGGTCGGCGCCGAAGCGGGGCACATCGGCCGGCGACAGGTCGGGACGCAGCCGGACAAGGCGCACGGCATGCCTCCAGCGGCCCTCTTCCACAGCCATGTCTCCACTGATCTCGGCCACCTGCTCGGGAGCGACGAGCACGACGGTCAGCGTCTCCCGGCTCCGCCATCCGGCGGTGAACGTCCGTCCTCGCCATGCGTGATCGGGGGCACCGGGCGTGAGCTGCGTGCCGACGTCACCGCCCACTCGGGCGGACAGCACGGTGCTGCGCCCGACGTACCGGAGGTCCCCGGCATCGCCGAGGCGGCCGAGGAGCAGGCTGGTCGGCCGCCGCAGCGTGCCGGTGACACCGCCGATGATCGCTTCGGTGGTGTTCCGGTACCGGATCTTGTCCCAGCCGCGCACGCCCGGCTGATAGGGCCGGCGCAGCCGCTTGGCGACGAGTCCTTCCATGCCCACGGCGGACCACTCCCGTATCCACCGCTCCGCTTCGGCCCGGTCGAGCGTCATCGGGCACAGGGTCCACGGAGGCCCGAGGGCGGCTTCCGTGAAAAGCGACTCCAACCGTCGGCGGCGGTCTTCGTACGGCAGGGGCATGAGGTCGGTGTCGGCGAGGTGCAGCAGGTCGAACGCGACGAAGTGTGCCGGTGCGGCGCGGATCTCGTCGGCCACTGCCCGCGGGCCGCGGCTGATGCGGCGTTGCAGCCTGTCGAACGCGATGCGCCCTTCGTGCCAGACGACCAGTTCACCGTCCAGCAGCGTGTCGTCCGGAAGGTCCCGCTCGGCCGCTGCGGCGATGTCGGCGAAGGGCTGGTTCAGGGCGGTGCCGCGACGCGACAACAGCCGGACCGGGCCGTCGGCGGGGCGGGCGACGAGGCACCGGAACCCGTCCCACTTCGGTTCGTAGGCGACACCGGAAGCGGGCAGGGTGTCAGTCGGTGTCGACAGCATCGGTTCCGGGACGTGCAGCACCATGCCCCGAGCCCTACCACCGCGCGCGGCCTCCGTACCGGTCTCGTGCCCCGTGCGCCCACTCGCCGTGGTGCGGCGGGACGGGGCACCCGTGACATTGGCTACGGTCGGCGCATGGAAACGTGGGATGCGGGCGGCGTTCGACGTCGGCTGCGCGAGATGGCGGCCCAGGACCCGGCACGGGAGCGTTTCGGGGCGGGGACGCACCGTTATGAGCTCGCCCCCGCACTGCCGGAAGCGGACGTCGGAGCCTTCGAGGAAGCCCACGGCATCGAGCTGCCCGCGGAGTACCGGACCTTCGTCACGGAGGTGGGCGACGGGCCCGCCGGTCCCGGTCATGGGTTGATGCCGTTGACCGTCCCCCGCCTGGAGGCGGATGAGGAATGGGCCGTGGACGACGAGTGGGAGGAGGATCGGCTGCCCGGTCGGCTCGCCGCGCCGTTCCGCCTCACCGAGCCCTTGCCCGGCAGGATCGGCGCGCAGGCCGACGGACTGACGCGGGGCTCGCTGATGCTGGTGGAAGAAGGCTGCGGTATCTACGTCCGGCTCGTCCTGAATGGCCCGCGTGCGGGCGAGATCTGGCGGATCGATCCGGACTGGGGCGGCTTCGTGCCGGTGAGCCCCGGCTTTGGCGGCTGGTACGCCGAGTGGCTGCGGTGGCCGTGAACGTGCTTCACACCGCGCTCCTCCGGGAACCGAGCCGAGACGCGGTCGGCCGGGATGCGGCGCCGCTGCTGCTCGCGGGGAGGGACGGAATGGGACGCCCATCACCGCACCACCCAACCGCGACCTGCTCCCCACGCGCCCGGGAGCAGGTCGCGGCAGCTTGCGGCCTCCGTTCCGTTGTGTCTCGCTCCCGGCAGGGCCGGGAGCGTGCCGGTCAGAGCGTGGCGCAGCCGACCGAGACGGGCAGTCGGGCCGACCAGCGCTTGGAGAGAACGTCGTACGCCTGGGCGTAGCCGTTCAGCGGGCGGCCGTACTGGGAGCAGTCGGTCAGCGTGGTCTTCTTGCCGAAGCTCCCGCCGGCGAAGCCGGCATACCTGGTGGCGTTGGCGGTGCCCGACCACAGGACGCGGTTGTCGCTGTTGCGGCGGATGACCAGGCGGACCTGGCCGATGTTGTAGTGGTCGCCGTTGAGCTGGATACGCGGGACGTCCTCGTCGCTCCTGCTGGTGCAGGTGTCGCCGTCGCACTGCCGCGTCGGGTACCACCGGGACTTCCACAGCCGGGTGGAGACCCTCCTGTCGTCGGCTTGGGCGTTGTCGCTCCGGGCCTGGGCCCTGACACTCGGGCGCACGCACACCACGTCGCCCGGGTATGCCTCGCGCCACACGTAGCCGGTGGCACAGGCATTGGGTCCGTTGCCGTTGTTTCCGGGTGACCGGCGGGCGTCCGCCTGGGCGTTGTCGCTCCGGGCCTGGGCCCGGACGCTCGGGACCACGCAGACGTGGTCGCTCGGGCGGGCTTCGCGCCAGACGTAGCCCTCTCGGCAGGTGTCGGGGCCGTAGTTGCCGGCAAGACTGACGAGGTCCGAGCCGCCCGGTGCGGCCGCGGGTGCGTCGCTCCCGGCGTCGGTCTGCCGGGGAGCCGGCGTTTCGCTCTTCGCGTCCGGCGTTGTGCAGGCTGCCCCGGTCGCGGTGAGGACCAGCGCCAGAACGGCTACGGCCGCCCGGCGCCGGACCTGGCGCGGGAAGGGATGAGGTGTGATGGTGTCGTCGCAGGTGTTGTCGTACGGGATGTTGTCGCGGTGCATGAACGCCCCCGATGGCTCCTGGCCGCGTTCCCCCACGAAGCGGCCGCGCACGGGCTGAGACGAGGGTCCGGCGCGCAGGGGTTCCCGGCGCGGGCCGCTCATGTCGAGCAGGTTCGACGCATGCGGCTCGTGCGTCAGGCTCGGCTCACGCGCCCATCCCGTGTTGCGTTGTGCGGCCGGTGGCGGGCCTTCAACGCCCTGTCCACCCTGCCTCGGTCGCACATGTTTCTGAAATCGGGACACGCGTTCGGACATGCGGTGGTCGCATCCGCCGATCGGCGGCGGCGGGCCACCCGCCGGGGCCCCGGCCGCCCGGAGCTACTGGGCGGAAACATTACGGTTTGGCTGAAACTCCCTCCCACCTTAAGCGACCGCTTAGCATGGCCGCGCCGCGGTGTTCCCGTACGCCCCGTCCCCTGGGAGGGCCCATGCACGACCGCACCGATTCCGCTGCCGCAGACAGAGGCACGCGCCAGCTCTTCGAGCACGCGTGCCGGCACCTGCTGCGGCACGGCACACACTTCACCGACACCGTCGTGGAGAAGATCCGCGCCGAGGTGCCGTACTACGCGGATCCGCTGCTGGCTCCGCCCGACGTGTACCGGACGGTGGCCACCGGTATCCGGCACAGTCTGGAAGCCTGCGTGGACCCGGGCAGGATCGTGGACGTCGAGCGGTACACGAGGGAACTGGGCACGAACCGCGCGGAGCAGGGCCGTCCCCTGGACGAGGTGCTGCACGCGTACCGGGTCGCCGGTTCCGAGGTCTGGAGCGGAATGATCGGAGTCGTGGAGCGGGAAGAGCTCGGTGACGCGCGGCGGCTGGTGCACGTCGCCGAGCTGGTGTGGAAGACCAACGACCGGGACGCCGTCCTGGTCGCCGACGCGTACCGCCAGGTCGCCGAGGGCGTCGCCAGCCGCCACCGCGAACGCGTCCGACTGATCCTCGCGGCCCTGCTGGAGACCCGCGACGACCCCGGGTTCACCCGGAAGGCGGCGGCCATCCTCGATCTGCCGCCGGACGGACGCTTCGCGGTGGCGGTGGTGGCGGCGACTCCTCCCTACGGCCGGCTTCCCGGCACCACTCCGGAGATCCGCGGAATCCGGATCCTGCGCCACGCCTGCGGTACGCGCGACGTGCTCGTCGCCCACCTGGGTGAACGGCCCCTGGACGCCCTGGTTTCCGGGCTGGAGGCAGGTCCGGGGCTGCGGATCGGGGTCAGCCCGGTCGTACAGGGGCTGGAGCAGGTGGCCCGGGCCGGCGACATGGCGGCGCTCGCCCTGCGTACCTGCCGGGCCGACGGTGAGACGGCCCGGCTCGACACCCGGCTGCCCGACGGTCTGCTGGTCTCGCGGCCGGACCTGTCCGCCGAACTGGCGCACACGGTGCTCGGGCCGCTGTACGACCTAGAACCCGGCGACCGAGACACCCTGTTCGACACCGTCACGGTCTGGATCGAGAACGGTGGGTCCGCCGCCCGGGCCGCCCAGCGGATGTTCTGCCACCGCAACACCGTGCTCAACCGGCTGCGCCGGCTCGAGCAGACGACCGGACTCGCCCTGGACCGCCCCCGCGATCTCATGCGGCTCACACTCGCGCTGGACGCCCGGCGCCTGCTCGGCCCGACCACGGCGCTCGGCGACCACCGGGAGCGCAGTCCCCTCGCCTGATTGGGCGCGGGCACAGTCCCCGGCCCCCGTGGTTGGGAGGCGGCAACGACGCGGGTCCGGCGCATGGACGGGCAAGCGCGCGGCTGGTCTGGTGGGCGTCTCGTCAGACGGCACCACACGCGTGCACGCCCGCCAGGAGACCGACATGACCCACCCGTACGACCCTTGGCGCCCTCACAACGCCCCGTACTTCCAGGGTCCCCCGCCCACCCAGGGCTCCGACACGCCCGAGTACTCCCCGCACGCCGAGCCCGCGGAGTACTCCGGCCATCACCCACCACGAACCCCTCATTCGCACCACGGGCCACGCCGCTACCGGCCCGGGCTGTCCTTCGCCTCGGTCAACGGCACGGCCCTCGCGCTGCATCTGCTGCTCGCCGCCTCCGCCGACGACTTCATGGCGACCCGTGTCTGGGGTGAGACCACCATCGGCACGTCGGCACTCCTCCTCCAGGGCTGCCTGCTCGTGTGGACGGCGTCCCGCTACGACCGCCGGGCGGGCGGCAGCCTCAGCCCCGCCGAGCGGGAGTCGGTGAACTGATGGCTCCGGAGACCGTGCTCGCCGTAGTCGGCACCCTGGACAGGGACACGCGCGCCCTGGTGCTCGTGGGCTTTCTGACGTTCATCGTCCCGATCCTGTTCATCTGCGTCCTCAGCGGCCCGGAAAGGGACCGGGTCAACGAGTTCTACACCGCGGGCCGCAGACTGCGGCCCCTGCGCGGGGCCCTCGTCCTGTCAGGTGTCTACCTGTCCGCCGCGACCGTGCTCGGCACCACGGGAAGCGTCGCGGTGTTCGGCTACGACGGTTTGCTGATCGCCCTGTGTACGGTGCTGTCGCTGGGCGTACTCCTCCTGCTGGCCCGCCCCTTGCGCGAACGCGCCGGCTACACCCTGGGCGACACCTTCGCCCTGCGGGCGCAGGGACCCGCGGTGAGGATCGCCGTAGCCCTCGTGACCCTGGCCGCCTGCGTGCCCTATCTGGTGGTGCAGCTGTCCGGCGCGGGCGTGGCCACGGCCGCGCTGCTGGGGTTGTCCGGCCCGGGTGCCGAACAGGCGGCCATAGTCATGATCGGCGCACTGGTCGTCTGCGCCACGGTGTTCGGCGGCATGCGCGGATCGATCGTGATCCAGGTGATCAAAACGGTGGTACTGCTCGGCGCCGCCCTCGCGGTGACCGCCGTACTGCTCCACCGCTTCCACTGGAGCACCGACCTCCTGACCGACGCGGCCGCCACGGGCAGCCGCCGACCCGACGGATACCTGCGCCCGGGCCTCCGGTTCGCCGGCAGTACCACCGACACCGTGGCCACGCTCGACTTCATCGGCCTGATGCTCACCATCGTGCTGGGGGTGGCCTGTCTGCCTCATGTGGCCATGCAGCTCAGCACCGCTCCCGACGCGGCGGCGGCACGCCGCACCGTCCGCCACACCATCGGCATCGTCGCCGGCTTCTGCCTCACCACCGCCCTGATGGGCCTGGGGGCAGCGGCGCTGGTGGGAGCTCCGGCCATCATGGAGGCGGACCCCGCGGGCAACCACACGCTGCTCATGCTCACGGCCGAACTGGCGGGCGGACCGGCCGCCGGTACGAACGGCGCGATCCTCGTCGCACTGGTCTCCTCCGCGGTGTTCCTCACCACGCTCGCCGTCGTGGGGAGCGTCACCCTGGCGGCCGCCGGGGCGATCGCCCACGACCTCTACACCAAGGTCCTGCGCCGTGGCCGCACGACGGAGGGCCGTGAGGTCGCCGCGGCCCGCATGGCGTCAGCCGGGGTCGGGGTTCTCAGCATCAGCCTCGCCGTCTGGGTCCAGGGCTGGAACGTCCTGTTCCTGTCGGCGTTGTCCCTGGCGGTGGCGGCCTCCTGCCTGCTGCCGGCCCTCGTGTACTCCCTCTTCTGGAGCGACTACACCCGGACCGGCCTGCTCTGGACCCTGTACGGAGGGCTTGGTTCGGCCGTGGGTCTCCAGCTCTCCGGCCCGGTCTTCTCCGGCTCGCCCCTGGCGCTCTTCCCTGACTGGCACCTCGACTGGTTCCCGCTGCAGACGGTCGTCCTCGTATCGCTGCCCGCCGCGTTCCTGTTCGGCGTCCTGGGCAGCGTCTGGGAAAGGCGACGGCCGCGGCTCGTGAGGGCCTGAACAGCGCGACCGCGCTTCCGGGTCGCGTCACCGAGCGGGCCGGTGGAACCGGACCTCCGGGTCCTGTGCCGTCGGCCCGTCGAGGAGTGGCTGGGGACGGTGGCGGAGGTGGAGGTCGAAGAAGGCCGCCGTGTAGGCGCGCGTGAGGTCGACGGCCCGGCGGGGAGAGATCGTCGGGGGCGTGCCGGGGTAGGACAGGTTCAACTGGTCGAAGAGGACCGGCATGTCGGAGAAGGTGAAGTGGTGGGTGCCCGCCACGCCCACCCAGCGCTTCCAGCCGTCCAGGTTCCGCCAGGCGGCGTCCCAGGTCGTGTCCTCCCCGCCCGGCCGGTGGACGTCGTCGTCCGTGCCCAGCATCATGAACGGCCGCTTCCCGAGCCCGTCCTCCGGTACGGGGTCGCCGAACGCGCCGTCCATGTTGACGCCGGCCCGAACGCGGCCGTCCCGCGCCATGACCGAGGCCGCGGCCGCACCGCCCAGCGAGTGGCCGGCCGCGCCGACCCTCGTGCGGTCGATGAGTGCCGCGTGCGGCCATGCCGGACGTGGCCCCGTCAGCCGGTCGAGCAGGAACGACAGATCCTGGGCGCGATTGACGGTCGCCTTGCGCATGTCCTCCGGCGTCTTGGCCTTCTCACAGGCCACACAGGTGAGCACGCGGCCGCCCGGGAAGACCGTGCCGGACGACTCGAAGGCGTGGTCCACCAGGGCGACGACGTAGCCCCGGCCGGCGAGGTCCTCGGCGAGTGTGGTGAGGGTGAATCGTGGGGCCCCGAAGCCCGGTGACAGCAGGATGAGCGGATGGCGGCCGCGCTCCGGCCGGGCGTTTTGGACACTGTGGGAGCGGGTGGCGCTCAGCTTCGCGACGGCCTCGGCGTCCTGCCCGCCCCCGGCCTCGACCAGAAGCCGCGCCTCGCGCGAGTCCGCGTACGGAGCGCGGGTGCGCGCGGCCGGGCGGGCCGGGTAGTACAGGTCGACCATGAGCTCGCGCGGCCGGTCCGGTACCCACAGGTCCTGCCGGGAACGGTCGACGAGGTGCACGGTGGACCGGCCGACGGACGACGGTCCACCGGGGCTGGGCAGCAGCACCCCGGGGTCGATCCGCCGGACGGCGGCGGGAACCGCCCGGTCCGTGGCAACCTGCGCGTGAGCGACCGGGGTGGCGACAGCGAGGGCGCCGACGAAAGCGCCGACGAGGGCCACGGCGGCGGCCGGACGCCGCATACGTAACGTCTCCATGCGACAGACGATAAGCAGGCACCAGTGCCGCGGACGTCACCCGTGGGTCGCGGTCGCCTACGACCTGAGGCCTACGCCGGTCGGTCCGTCAGTGGGTTGACGCCGTCGGAAGCCGGGCAACCACCGGCCACGGGCGCCGTCGGCCGGCCGATGTCCGACACAGACGCTCGATATTCGGTGGCGGACGGCGTTGTTGGGTACCACCATGCCCCCATGGCCTCAGGCGAGCGCATCAACGAACCGGCGCTGACGCGGTGGACGCCCTCGACCGTCCATCCCGATCTGTGGGTCGACCCGGAGGACGATCCGCGCGAAACCGATGCGGAGACGGCCGATGAACGCGGCACGCTTCTCGATCAACTGCGTTACTTCCGCCTCACCATGGAGATGAAGTGCGCGGGCCTTGACGCGGAACAGATGGCCCGGCGCTCCGTTCCACCCTCCACGATGTCCCTGCTGGGGCTGGTGCGGCACATGGCCGAGAACGAACGGCACTTCCGCCGGATGGCAGGCGAAGACTGCCCGAGGCTGTACCGCACCGCCGACGACCGCGACGCCGACTGGAACGGCGCGGTCGCCGACCCGGTGGTCGTGGTGGGCGCCTGGCGTCAGTGGCGGGCCGAGGCCGAACGAACCGACCGGTTCGTCGACCGCTTCGCCGACCTCGGCACCCCAGTCGTCGGGAGCGTACGGCTTCGCGACCTCCTGGTGACCCGGGCAAGCCGTTGGGGACCGGTCCCGGGATGCACGCCGGTGTGCCGCGGACGTCACTCGCCGCCCCTGCCGTTGCTCGACGGGCCGAAGAACTCGATCTCGGCGAGGGCGACCTGCTTGTTCTCGGCGGCGCCGTAGGCCGAGCCCAGGATGAAGCGCACGGCGGTGACGGTGCCGACTCGGAAGGGGAGGCGTTGTCCGCCGGCGCCCTGGTCGAGGGTGAGTGAGCGCCTTGCCGTTTTACCGTCGGCCGTGGTGATCAGCGCATCGAGGCGGTGGGGAAGGGCCGACTCGGAGAGTTGGTCGGGGCGCGTGGAGACGCCGGGGGTGATGACCAGGTCCAGGAGGCGGATGGGTCGGTCGAAGCGGGCCTCGATCCATTCGCCTTCGCCGGACCGGGCCACTCCGGGGCCCCACCAGGTGTTGTTCCGCTTGTCGAAGACGAGTTGCGGCGAGTGGCCCTCGTACGACCGTGAGGCCGTGATGGTGTCGGGCGCGACGGGGGCCCGCTTGGCGAAGTGGTCGCGAACCGCGTCGACGGCCTTTCCGGCGTTGAGGCCGGCGGTGATCAGCGCGGCCAGCACCAGCGCGCCGACGACCAGGTTCATGATCCGTCCCAAGCCCCTGCGCAGGCGTGGCCGGTCTCCGGCCCATGGGGTCGGGCGGTTGCGGAAGTTCAGCAGGCGGCGCCACCAGGGCCTGCGCCCTGGGTTCGCCGACGCGGGGGCGCCGGACATCGGCATGGCGCACCGGCCGCAGAAGTGCCGGTCCGGGCGGTTGGGGGTGGCGCACCAGGGGCAGGGGACGCCGCCGTCGGCGCCGGTCTCCCGGCCCGGGGCTCGCACGTGGGGGCGGTTCGCGACCGGGCGGCCCGGGAGGACGGGCGCCACCGACGGCCGCTCCGGCGCCCGGGGTTCGGAGTCGGAGACGGGCACGAGCAGGGACCTGGCCCGCGCCACGGTGTCGTCGGGAGCGGTGGTGGGGCCTGGGGTCGCGGACGGCTGTGGCCGCGTGGGAGCCGTGTCATCGGCGGGAGCGGCGGTCGGGCCGGCCGGGCGGTCGGCCGAGCCGCGGTCGGCCGGTTCGGGGGTGCCGGTCCGGGAGGTGCCACCGGGGTTCCCGGGGCTGTCTCCCGGCACGGCGTGGACGTCGCTGCCGCTGGTGGGCGCCGGTGGCGAAGCCACCTCCCTCGGGGTCGGCCGCGGTCCTGTGCCGGGTCGCGCGGGACGGTCCCGTTCCGGGTCGTCGCCGTCCTCCACCGGCTCCGTGTCCCGGCCGGCGGCTCGGGTGGGCGGCGCGCTCTGGGGTGCCCCGGGGTCGGGAGGCTCGGCGGCGGCGTCCCGCGGCGCGGGCCCGGTCGCCCCGGTACGCGTCGGGGCGGGAGCCGGGACGCGACCGGCGGCTGCCCCGGTCCGTTCCGGGGCGTCGGACGTCCAGCGCAGTACGGCACCGCACGAGTCGCAGAAGGACTGGCCTGGTTCCGCCCGGGTGCCGCACTCGGCGCAGTTGGTGGCGGCCCCTTCCCTCCCGGAGCCGGTGCCGGGGGTCTGACGGGTCATCTCTGGGGAGTCCTCTCGGAAGCGGTCACCTGGACCGTGTACGGCATGTGGGCGGGGCGGGCGGCTGCCACGAGGCGGTCGAGCCGGTGCTCGTCCGCCGGGGTCGGGTCGGGCAGTCTCAGGACGACGTGCAGACGGGGGCGGCGTTCTCCCGGGACCGGGCCGAGGGGCCGGGCGTTCCAGTCGGCGGCTCCGCTCTCGGTGATCTCCGGCGCCACGCCGAAGGCCAGCAGGACGGCTTCGGCCAGGCCGCGGCGGGTGCCCCGTACGCGGTGCAGGTGCGCGGCCGCGGCGACGGCGGCGCGCAGCCGGTCCTCGGGCTCGGTGCCGTCGGTCTCCGCGCCGACCCAGCCGCCGAGCCACTGGGTGAAGTCGGCCGGGGCGAGTGCCGGGGTGAAGTAGGTGTCCAGGCAGTCGAGGACGTGGAGGATCGGTGCGAGGACCTCGTCGAGGCCGGCGACGAATCGCTGAGCCAGGTCGTCGTCGGCGAAGACGGCCGGCAACAGCGTGCCGATCGGCGCGGAGGACGCCAGTCCGTCGATGGATCCCCTCATGAGGCGTCGCCGATCACACGCACCTTGTGGTCGAAGGAGAACACCAGGGACGGGGGGTCGAGGTCGATGCGGTCCGTCGCCTCCCCGCGCTTCCCGGTCAGCGGGTCGGCGGGGTGGAGCCGTACCTCGTCGACGAGTTCGACACCGGGTACGCGCTGTAGCACGGCGAAGATCTCCCCGGACTGGACGGGGCGTCCGAACGGCCATCCCTTGCCGTCGGTGCCGCCGGTGAGGGGGTCGATGTGCCGGTAGAGCGCGTCGTGGACCTGGCGGCGTACGCGGTCGGTGTCGACGCCGCGGAAGGCATGGACGGTGGCGACGACGGTCACGCCCTGGTAGAACGGCGGCCCGACCGCCAGTCGTGTTCCGATGAGGCGCCGCTCGTCGAGGTGCCGGGTGATGCGTTCCAGCAGGGCGTTCTTCGGGACGAGTTGTTCGAAGCGCAGGCGTCCGCCCGGATCGACGACCGCCTGGGGGACGACGAGAACCCTGACGGCGTACGCCCCGTGCCGGCCTTCGTCACCCTCCAGGCACGTGATGCGGGCCGTGTCGGGGGCGGCTCGCCGGGCGAGTTCCTCGTAGTCGCGCAGTGTGACGGCCCGTTCCTGGGCGCGCAGTGTGATGGGGGCGCGGGTCTTGGCCTCTTCGACGGTTTCGCCGTCGACGCCGCCGCGGGCGGCTTCCCGGTTGACGACCTCGGCCACGTAGGGGATGGAGCTGCGCAGCACTCGGACGGCGCCGCGGGCGACGTTCCCGGCGCGGCCGCCGCCGGTGCGGTAGCGGCGTGCCCGGACGACCGAGCCCTTGGGCGGGGTGGCTCCGTACTGGCGCAGGGTGCCGTCGGGTTGGCGTACGGCGGGGCCGAAGGCGATTTCGCCGGTGGCGGCGTCCAGGGTGATGTGCCGGTCGTGCGGACCGGAGGCGGCGAAGTGCGGGACGACCTTCCAGTCGGTCCAGCCGTCGTGGTCGGCGGTCTGGAGGTGCAGCGGCGGGTCGTCGCCGACGACGGGCGTATGGGCCAGGCTCAGGCGCTGTCCGGGCAGGCCGGTGGCCTCGCCGAGGGCTTCGTCGTGCACCGTCTCCGCGTGTACGGCGACCATGGTGCCGCCGATGGTGAAGGCCCGCGCGGACCGGACGGTCGGCGAGGTGCTGTAGAAGGGCTGGCCGGGCAGCGGCTCGGTGACGCGGCAGCGCAGCCAGCCGGCCTGCCGGCCCGCGGTGCGGGAGACGACGTGACCGGCCGGGACGTGCAGGACGACCGCGCCCGGCCGGTTCAGGCCGCCGGTGTCGTCCCGGTCGACCTCGCACCGCTCCCAGCCGTCCTCGGTCCATGCCTCCCACACCAGGGGCGGCTGGCGGGGGTCGACGCCCACGCCGTCGACCCGGCTGTCCAGTTCGAGCGCCACCGCGCAGTGCGGTACGGCTGTGCTCAGGCCCAGGAGCATGCAGTCGCCGGACCGGGGCGCGTCGGCGAAGCACGACACGTCCTTGCCCTCGTCGAGGTCGTGGGTCCGGTCGGCGACGGCCGAGCCGCTGTTCTGCACGACGAGGCGGGTCAGATCGCACGAGGCGATGGTGAGTTTGCGTTCGGTGGCGAAGACGACGGCGTCCTCGCTCTCGGTGCGGAGCGTGGCGACCTCGGTGCCGGCCGGTACGACCACGGGATCCTCCTGGGGGGCGGAGAGCCAGAAGGTGACGTCGGTGCGGGCGGCCATGGGCGGGAAGAGGGTGATCCCGACGAGGTCCAGGAAGGCCAGGTGGTTCTTTTCGGGAACGCGGTTGAGCCGGTAGACGATCTGGTCGGCCATGTGGGCGACCGCTTCCACGAGGGTGACGCCGGGGTCGGACACGTTGTGGTCCGTCCATTCGGGGGCGCGGCTCTGGATGTAGCGCTTGGCGTCGTCGACGAACTGCTGGAAGCGGCGGTCGTCGAGGTTCGGGGAGGGCAGGGCCATCAGCGGTCGCTTTCGGGGAGGTCGCCCGAGTCGCCCGGGCGGGGCTCGTCGTGTGCGGGAATGACGTAGAACGGGAAGACGAGGCTGCGCGGATTGTTGGTGCCGCGGATCGAGTAGCGCACGTCGATGTAGAGCACGCCCTGCTCGGCTCCGGCGGTCACCTCGACGTCGTTCACCTCGATGCGGGGCTCCCAGCGGTCGAGGCTCGCGTACACCTCGTGCTGGATGCGGCCGGCGGTGGCCTCGTTGACCGGGGCGAACACCAGGTCGTGGATGGCGCAGCCGTATTCGGGACGCATGGGCCGCTCGCCGGGGGCGGTGGCCAGCACGAGCCGGATCGCCTCCTCGATCTCCCGCTCCCCGCTGACCAGCGCGATGGCACCGGTGGGTCCGATCCTCATCGGGAAGGCCCAGCCTGAGCCGACGAACTGCTCGGACATCAGATCACCGGCTTTCCGTTGGCGGTCACGAGGCCCTGCAGGGGGATGCTGATGGCCCGTATGCCCGCGTTGGCGACGGAGTTGATCTGGACGCTCGCGGCGCCGAGCTGTGCGCTGCCTTTGGCCTGGAGGTCGAGAGCGCCCAGTGCGCTGACCCGGATCGCGCCGGCGACGGACTTGAGGTTGACCACGCCGCGGCCTTCCAGGGTGAGGGGCCCGCCGCTTTTGATCGTCAGGGACCGGCGCGCGCTCAGGGTGAGGTCCGTGCCTGCCTCCACCGACACCTGTCCGCCGCCCTTGATGGTGACGGAGCCCTTGCTGTCCACGGTGATCTCGGTTCTGGTGCGGTCGAGGTTGATGGTGAGCCGGTCGTTGCCGGTGGCGATCCGCACGCCTTGCTTGCGGGCGCCGGTGGGCTGGCTCAGCAGGTCCACCCTGTTGCCCTGCCGGTCGGACAGGGTGTGGCGGATCGCCTGCTTGCGCAGTCCGTCGTGCAGGGGGACATCCCTGACGTCGGTCGGCTTGTCCCGGCCGTTGTAGAGGCCTCCGACGACGTACGGGTGGTCCAGGGCCCCGCGGTCGAAGGCCACCAGCACCTCGTCGCCGACGTCCAGCGGGAAGATGCCTCCGCCGCCCTTGCCCCCCATGTGGACGGTGCGCGTCCAGTCGCTCACGTAGGTGTCGTCGAGCCAGGGGAACTGCAGCTTCACCCTGCCCTGTTTCAGCGGGTCCTGTACATCGGTGACGAGCGCGTTGGCGACGCCCGGGAGCCGCGGACGGGTCGTGGTGCCACCGCCGGAGGTGAGGCCGAACAGCGAGCGCCACTGCCGCCCGCTGACCGTCACCCAGGTCGTGTACTCGCCACCGCTGCCGAAGTCGTGCCGTACGGAGGTGACCGTGTACTTGCCTTCGAACGGGGCGCCGACGTCCCGGAGCGTGACTGGTACCCCGGGGCGCAGCCGGGGATTGCCACGGACGGTCACTTCCAGTTCCGCGAAGGAGGAGGTGATGTCGTCGGCGAGGGAGCGTGCCGCGAAGGCGACCTCGGACTGACGGTCGTAGGGAGTGTCGGTCTCGACCAGTGTGGTGGCCCCGAAGCGGGCACCCGCCTTCCTCGGCGTGGTGCCTATCGCGATGGCGGGGTTGGCCGCGGCGGTGGCCGTGGCGGTGAGCTTCCTCTTCGTCGTGACGTCCCAGCCGCGGGACTCGACCGTGCCGACCTGGTCGGCGGCGGTGACGGCGGCGCGGCAGCGCAGCACGTCCTGCCCGGCGTGCAGGACGAAGGGGCTCTTCTCGCCGTCCGTGCTCGTCGGAGGTGCGCCGGACGCGGGGTCCGGTGCGGCGAACCGGAATCTGCCGTCGCCGTCCAGCGACATGACCATCTCGTTCTCGTCGGCGAGCCGGGCCAGGAAGTCCCAGTCGGTCACGTTGGCCTGGCTGATGAACTCGTGGACCGTCTTGGTGGGCTGCACCCTGCCGACCGGGATGCCGCTCGTTCTCACGAGCTTGCGGACGATGTCGGAGGCCGTCTGGTTGCGGTACGCGGCGACCCTGCGCTGTCGCATCAGGCGGTGGCCCTGGTCGTAGCCGCGTACGACGGTGAACGTACCGGTGCCGTCGTAGTCGGTCTCCATGCCGGTGACCTCGCCCGTGAGCAGCGGTGTCCCGGTGCCCTGGCCGGCGGACACGGGCGCCAGGACCACCTTCGTACCGAATTCGACGCCCAGTTTGCCGAGCAGCAGTCCGTGCGGATCGCGGAAGGTGAGCCGGAAGGCTCCGGGAACACCCGCTCCGAGGTCGACCCAGGCGCCCATGAGGGCGTTGGTGTACGTGTCGGGGAGCTTGGCGCCGTTGAGGGTGAGGTGGATGACGTTGGAGAAGGATGCCTGCACCATCAGGAAGCACTCATTTCCTCGGCCGCGGGCAGCACCAGCTCGACACCTGCCGGCAGTCGCGTCGGGTCGTCGATGCCGTTGGCTTCGGCGATCGCCCGCCATGCGGCCGCGTCTCCGTACTCCCGCCAGGCCAGTGACTCCAGCGAGTCTCCGGCGACGACCCGGTGCACGCGCCGCGCGGTGAGCGCGCCCGAGGTGGGGTTCTGGCCCTTGGTCCGGCTGGGGATCTCGTGGAGATGCACCTGGCAGGTGGCCCTGATCGGAACGCCGGTCGTACCGAACAACGTGTAGGTCGCGTCCACCGAGGAGACGTACGCCGTGAACCGGGCGGTGGAGAACGCCCCCCACTGGAAGACCACCCACGGTGTGGACGGCTGCTTGGCCGCGATGCTCTTCGACGTCACCTCGCAGCAGGAGAACAGCGCTTCGACCTTCTTCAGAACCGAGTTGCCGCCCGGGTCGTCGGAGGAGTCGAGGAACACCTCCAGCGTCATTTCGCGGGGCTCGGGGCCCATGAACTCGGGCAGCGCACCGTCGCGCACCGCTGCCGTGGGGGTGGTCTTCCACCGTGCGCGCCGGCTCAGTCCGAGCTGTGACGGGTTGAAGTCGAAGGCGAAGTTCCTGATCAACCCGCCGGGTGTCGTGCTGTGGCCGATCGGCGGCTCGTGGATGGCGAGCGTGGCCCGCACCAGACTCCTGCCGGCGCCGCCCTTGGCTCCCTTGCCTGGCATGTGTGGCGATCCCCTCAGTCCGTGAACCCGTGGTGCGTGATCTCCAGTACCTCGGTGGCCACTTGGGGACTGGCCGGGTCGAGGGACGGTCCCTGCCAGCTGACCGGCAGCACGTCGATCAGGCCCCAGCGGGCCACCTCGGAGCCGTCGGCGCGCAGGGCCGCGATCTGGGCGGTGGGCCTGGTGACGCCCGTGGTCACGGAGGAGATCCACGCCGCGACCTTGGCGGTGTCCGCGGTGAGCGGCCGGGTCAGGCGGATGGAGGAGAAGGTCACCCGGGACGGGAGCTGCCAGACGAACCCGTTGTTGCCGCCTTCCTGGTGCTGCTCGATCTCCACCGCCGAGGACAGTCCCTCGCACCCGTTGAAGCGGCCGAGGCTCTCGCCGTCGATGGTCAGGGTGAAGAAGATGGAGGAGCCCGGGTCGCGTTCGCTGGGCATCGGATGGCCTTTCTGGGTGGTGCCGTACCGGTCGTCGTACGGGGCAGTGCGGGACGGGTCGGGACGGGTCGGGACGGGGGAGCGAACAGGGTGGGACGGGGTCAGTGACGCGAGTCGCGGAGCTTGCCGACGCGCTCGCGGTCGAGCCGCAGTTCGGTCCGCAGCAGGCGGGCCAGCGGTCCGATGAGCCGGTGGGTCAACTCGTCGATCTGGGCACCGGTGAGGACGCGGGCGTCGAAATCGGCGGGGGTGTCGGGCGGTGCGGTGTTGTTGTCCTTCTTCTTGGCGGCATGAGGCGGAGGGGCGGGCGGGTGTGGCGGCGGGGGGCCGGGGGCCGTACGACGTCGCACCGTGGGGGGCGGGGTGGGAGCGTGGAACGCGGCGGGGGGAGATGACACGGCAGGCACGGGCGGTACGGACGGTGTCGCCGGCATGCGCTGGACGGGCAGGACGGCGGCCGAGGTGAGGGCCACGGGTGTGTGGGGCCGTACGGGAGGGCCGGAGGGCGGCGCCGGGCTTTCCGTGGCGGGACGGTCCGAGCGCGGGCCCTTGTTTCCCGGACCGTCGGGCGCGGCGGGCGGGCGGTGCCCGGGCGCGTCCTCCGGGCGGTGCGTGGCCCCGGTGTTCGCGACGCGCCGCACCGTACGCGAGGCCGGGGGCAGCGGATCGGGACTCGTGGCGGGCCGCGTCAAGGGAACGGCCGGGGGCCGGCGGTCGCTCGGCCGGAGGGCCGCAGGAGGGTCGGGCGGGTCCGGCAGTGAAGAACGCTGGACGGAGGGGGCGGCGCCGACGGCAGGGCCTGGCGTGCGTTGCTGTACGTCTGGTGTCGCGCGTTCCTGCACGTCCGGTGTCGCGCGCTCCTGCACGTCCGGTGTCGCGCGTCGCTCCACGTCCGGTGTCGCGCGTCGCTCCACGTCGGACACCGGACTGCCGGTCGTGGCCGGTGCCGGGACAGATACGGGTACGGGTACCGTGGCGGCCTTCACCGGCGCCGGATTCGGCATCCCGGCGGGGCTTCGCCGAGGCTGACCGGAACGCTGAATCGGCGTGGCGCCAGCGGGTGTTGTCACGCTTTCCGCGGGCGGACGCCGCACCAGCGGTACACCGAGACCGACGCGGGGTGTGGAGGTCGCACCCGGGTGCGGTGTCCCGGGGTCAGAACCGGACTCAGGTCGACGCTGCGGCACAGACGGCACGACGTGGCTCTGTCGCGGCGCCGTGGCAGGTCCCTCCGGTGGCGGTGGTGAGGTGGCCGGGGCAGGGAAGTTCGGGGCGGGGAGGAGCTGTACGGGGGGCATGCCCGCATCGGGACGGCTGATCCGCACCTGGCCGGTGTTCGCCACGGCACCGTCGGCGCGCGTGTTGCCACCGCGGCTTTCCGCTGTCTCACCGGAGGGCGCGGCCGTGCGGCGCGTTGGCGTTGCCGCCGACGGCATGGGCGCCGCTGACGGTGTCGACGAGCCGCCGCCCCGCGTGGGCCGGGTTGATCCGTCCTGCACCGAGCGTTGCACCGCGGGCGGCGCAGCGTGCGGCGAAGGACCAGCGGCCGACACGGGCGGGGACGGCGACGGGGAGGGCGACGAGCCTGGGGACGGGGAGCCCGACGAGGCCGCGGACGGCGACGGGGACGGGGACGGCGACGGGGACGGCGACGAGGCTGAGGACAGGGACGGGGACGGGGCTGCCGCTGTTGCCGATCGGGCCTTCGTCCGTCGGACGGCACCGGCATCGCGTATGGGTTCCGTGGCCGTAGCCGGAAGGCGCGCCGGACGCGGGCCGGGGGCGACGGCCGCAGCGTCGGTCCGGGGCAAACCGGACGGAGTCGCGGAACCCGGCGCGGGACGCGTGGTGCCGGACACAGGCAGCACCGCGGGGGCCGGGGCCGTCCGCCGCCCTGCGGGCGTCACGGCGCCCTGGCCCTTCGGCTGTCCCGTCGCCGGCTCCGGCGTCCTGACCCGCTGCGCCACCGGAGCCTGACCGGCGCCGCCGCCGGCCGCGCCGTCCGGTGGTGGCGGTGCCGGCGTGCTCACTGTCCCCGAGAAGCCCGCGGGCGTCGCGGCCGAGCGTCGTTGCACGGGCGGTGCCGAGGGAAGGCGGCGCAACGGCACGGCGGCCCTCGGGAGCGCCTCCGGACGACGCGCGGACGTCGGTGAGGCCGCGGACGTCGGCGCGGTGGTGAGCGCGCGGACGGGAGCGAGTGCCCGGCCGGGGTGAGGTGCGGGACGCGGCGTCGCCGGGGGCTGCTCCCCGGCGTGACGCCGCACCGCGGCGCGGGCGGTGTTCTCGCCCGGCCCGCTCGACCCGCCCGGCCCACTCACGTCGCCCGTGTTGCTGGTGTCGCTTGTGCTGCTCGTGGCACTTGTGCTGCTCGCCCTGCTCGTGGGCACACCGCCCCCGGTGCGGGCAGCCGCTCCCCCGGCGGAAGGCGCGTGCGTCTCCTCGGGTGGCGGGGCGAGTGCGGCGGGAGGCCTACCCGTCGCGCTGCCCGCCCGTCCATCCGCAAGAGGGACGGAGGCGGTACCGGGCGCGGAGGGCTGTGGGGCCGCGGAACGTGCGAGGGGATACCGGTCCACCTGCACGGAACCGGTTCCGGGTGCGGGCGCGGGAGCCGGTGGAGAGGGGCGTGCGCCGATGGGGGCGATCTCGGGTCCCCGCTCAGGGGCATGCCCCGCCCGTTGTTCACGCCGCCGTCCTCCGCCGGCTGCGCCACGCCCCATCAGGGGTGTCGCGTCCGCGGGTGCCGAGGGCATGGGCGCTCCCAGCAAAGGTCTGCGGCGGACCGGCCCGGCCGGCGAGGCGCCGGATGCGGGGGCCGTCGGACCCGCATCCGAAGTCGAGGGCCCGGCGGGCCCGTTTGCCGGAATGGCGGCCGCCTGGGTCCCGGGCGCTGAAGTCATGGGGTCCGGCTCCCGCCGCCCTGGACCACCAGTGGTGGCCCGTCGTTGGGCGGAAGCCGTCGGGCCGGCGGACGCCCCCTCCCGGGGAGCCGCCCCCGTGCCCGGCGCTGGAGCCGCCCCCGTGCCCGGCGCTGGAGCCGCCCCCGTACTCGTACTCGTACCTGTACTCGAAGCCGACGCCGGGCCTGAAGCCGCCGACGGGACGACCGGCAGCTCCCTGCGCCGCACGGGCCGTGCCCGGGTCAGTGCGGCCGGCGGAGGGGCGGGGGCCGTCACGGGCGTCACGGCGACGCCCGGCGGTCGTACCGGCGAAGGCACCGCCGGCAGGGCCGCGCGCTGCACCGTCGGTGCTTCGACGCCGTGGCCCGCCGCCTCTGCGACGGCACGGGCAACCGGCAGAGAAGGGGTCGGCAGTTCCAGTCCGGAGACCGGCGGCGCCGACGCGGTCAGCACGCCATGGACCAGTCCGCCCGGCGCCTCGTCGAGGACCGCGTGGGACAACGGTCCGGCGAAGGCGGGGCTCTGCCACGTGGCGAGCCGACGGCCGAAGGCCGTTTCGGAGACCGGCCCCTCGGCGCCGGCGCTCACGCGTTGGATCGGCGGGAGCGCCGGCCATCCGGGTGCCCGGGGCGCGACCGCGGGCGGCGCGACCGAGGTGCCGTCCTCGCCCGGTGTACCGTCACCGGCGTGAGTCGCTGCCCCGGCGGGTGGTTCCGCCGGGCCCACGAAGGAGTCCGTACCGACCGCCGGTTCCGCCGCGCGCCCCCGGCCCCCTCTGAGCCGGCTGAAGAGTGCCATGTCCTCACCCCTGCGCCGACGCGCGGGTGACGAGTCCCGCGATCTGCTCGGTGTAGCGGCGCCGGTCGTGGTGTTCGAGGTCCAGGATGTCCTCCAGGTTCCAGTGGAAGTGATAGGCGACGTACGCGATCTCCTCGTGCAGGCGGTCGGTCGCGTACGTCACGATTCCCCCAGGCGGCTCCCGCCGAGTTCGACCTCGAAGGGCTGCTCGCAGTGGGGGCAGGTGACGCCTGCCCGGGTGTGTCCCTCCGCGTTGATCTGCCGGTAGAAGTCCTGGAGGAACGCCAGGTCGGAGGCGAACATGTTCTCCACCACCCCGTCGTGGACGAGGGGCAGCGTGCCGAGCCGGGTGATCACCCGGCCGAGCAGTACCACCGACAGGTAGGCCGGGTTCTCCTGGACCCGCATGTCCCGCAGTGGCACGAGTTCGTCCCGGGCGGTCGCGAGCCGCATGACGCCGTCACGGTGGACGGCGCCGGACTCGTCGACGTATCCGCGCGGCAGCTCGAACGCGAACTCCGTCCGCAGACGTTGCGCGGACGCGCCGGGAGCCGGTCCCGAGCCGGGAACGGGGGCGGGGCCGGGGACGTGGGCGGGGGCGTCGCTCGTCCACTGCTCCTGCTGCGCCCCGGCCTCCGGCACGGCGTCCGTGAGCGCACCCGTGCCGGCCCCGGTAGCCGTGCGCCGCATTACTCGATGACCAGTTCTTCGAACGTGATCGTCACGGTCTCGGTCAGCGCGGACGCCTCACCGGCCTTCACGGTGCTGGTGTCGATCTTGCTGCACCAGGCGTTGCGCATGTTGTACCGCTTGACCGGGTTGTTCTGATAGTCCATCACCATGATCGTGGCGTTCTTGCGGGCCGTGGACATCGCGCCGTTGACCGACTCGTTGATCCACTGGTTGAAGGCCGCGGACTGCGTCATACCGCGCACGACGGTGCAGGTGCCTGCCTTCTTCACACCGGGCAGCTTCTTCGTCACCGGCTTGCCCTGCGCGGAGACCTGCTGGTACTCGATGACGTCCTGCTCGAGGCTGAGGCCACTGACCTCCGCGAGGTATTCGACCATCACGCCGTCGATCTGCAGGCCGAAATTGTGCGAGGTGAGGGCGTCACCCGGCTGGAGACTCATCTGTTCTCTGTCCTTCTCACGGTTTCTGTCGGTGTACGAAAGAACGGGGTGGCGGGGCCGGGGCTACTCCTCGAGCTCCCCGCTGCCGCTGGAGAACTGGGCCAGACGGAAGACCACGAATTCGGCGGGCTTCACCGGCGCGATGCCGATCTCGCAGACGACCCGGCCGAGATCGACGGACTCCTGGGGGTTGGTCTCCTCGTCGCACTTGACGTAGTACGCGTCCTCGGGCCGGGCGCCGAAGAGTGCGCCGCCGCGCCACTCGTTGACCAGGAACGCCGAGATGTTGCGGCGGATCCGGGCCCAGAGGGCGTGGTCGTTCGGTTCGAACACCACCCACTGGGTGCCGATCAGAATGGACTCCTCCAGGTAGTTGAAGTACCGGCGGACGTTCAGGTAGCGCCAGGCCGGGTCGGAGGAGAGGGTGCGTGCGCCCCAGACGCGGATGCCGCGGCCCGGGAAGGCGCGGATGCAGTTGACGCCCACGGGGTTGAGGAGGTCCTGCTCGCCCCGGGTGATCTGGATCTCCAGGTCCACGGCGCCGCGTACGACCTCGTTCGCGGGCGCCTTGTGCACACCGCGCTCGGAGTCGTTGCGGGCCCACACTCCGGCGATGTGGCCGCTCGGCGGGATCAGCCGGGCCTGCCCGGTGGACGGGTCGAAGGACTTGATCCAGGGGTAGTAGAGGGCGGCGTACTTGGAGTCGTAGCCGGCGGTCTCCTGGCGCCAGACCCTGATCTGGCGGGCGTTCAGCCCGGGCGGGGGGTCGATGACGGCGACGCGGTCACCCATCAGCTCGCAGTGCGCGATCAGACCCAGCTGGACGGCCTTGACGGCCTCCAGGTCGATCGCACCGCGCTGGTAGGCGGCCATGAGGTCGGGCACCGCGACCATCGAGACCTCGTCGACCGCCTCCAGGCCGCCGAAGCCGGTGCGGTCGGCGGAGTCGCCGAGGTACTCGGCGGGGCCGGGGTGCGACGGGTCGGCCGAGGGCGTGTCCGCCACCGGCGCGGGGGCCACCGGTGCGGGCAGCGCCACGGTCTGGTTCTCGGGCCGGGCGAGCTGCCCGGCGGGCGCCGCCTCCTGCACGGTGATGAGCCTGGAGCGCTCCTTGACCTGCGTGACGACGTAGTTGCGGCCGCTCTTCCTGGCCGTCACGTCGAACGTCTCGGCGACATCGTCACCGTCCTTGACGATCAGTCTGAACCGCTCGGCCGGGCCCTCCCCCTCCGCGTCGGCCACCTCGACGCTCAGCGAACCGGGCGCCACGGCGGTCACGGTGAAGGTGCCGAGCTGCCGGGGCTCTCCCGGCGGCAGCGCGGCCGGTGCGGCGGAACCCTTCGTGGTGGAACCCGCCACGGCGGTGGCGGAGGCTTCGGACGTGCCCGCGGGCGCGCCGCCGACGCGTACGACATAGGCGGCCGTGCCGCCGTTGTTGAAAAAGCCGTAGACGCTGTGCGCGAGGTAGTACCCGTCGGTGAAGTCACCGAAGGCCGCGACGTATTGGGTCCAGTTGGTCACCAGGGTCGGCTCGTTCAAGGGGCCGGTGGGGGCCAGCCCCACGAAGGCTGCCACCGATGTTCCCACCCCCTCGATGGGGCGCGAACCACTGGCCACCTCCTCGACGTATACGCCGGGCGACAGGTACGACGGCATGCTCTGCTCTCCTCGGGTACGAGACACTTCGGCCTCCACCCTCCGTGCGAAGCGCGGCGACCGAAACGGCCTCCGGTACCTGCTTGGGGGCACGGCCGTTGCCCCCACGGGCAGTGCGCGGCACAGGGTGCCCCGGCGGCGCCCCGAACCTGCCCGCGAGGCTGCCCCCGCGGCCCTGCCGCGCTCCGCCCCGACCGGGTAACGCTGGGATGCCATTTCAGCGAGGGGAGCGTCGTGCGCGCACAGGAACAGAGGTCCGGCCAGGCCGGTGACCGGGAGAAGGCCCGTCGGACGGTGCCGCCGAGCACGTCCGCGCAGCGCCTCCTGGCGCTCCAGCGCGCGGCGGGCAACTCGGCGGTGGCACGGGCCGTCGCCGAGGAGCGGCACGAGCACGACGCGCAGTGCGGTCATGCGCCGGCCCTCCAGCGTTCCCCGGTGCACGAGGTGCTGCGCTCTTCCGGCCGGCCGCTCGACGGACGGCTCAGGTCCGAGATGGAGGCCCGGTTCGGTGGCGAGGACTTCAGCGGCGTGCGCGTCCACACCGACGCGGTGGCCCAGCGGTCCGCGGCGGAGATCGGCGCGAAGGCGTACACCTCCGGCTCCCACGTGGTCTGGGACGGCCACGACAAGCACACCCTCGCGCATGAACTGGACCACTACCGGCAGCAGGGCCGCGGAGCCGTGCCCGGTACCGACAACGGCTCCGGCCTGAAGATCTCCGACCCGTCCGACTGGGCCGAGAAGGAGGCGGAGGCGACCGCACGGCGGGTGATGAGCGGGGCGCCGCCCGTCCAGCGCGAGACGGACGGCTTCCACGAGGCGTCCGATCGTGTCGCCCCGGTAGCGCGACCGGGACGGCCGGTGCGGCGCAAGGGACCGGAGGGACTGCCGGTGCAGCGCAAGGGACCGGAGGGACTGCCGGTGCAGCGCAAGGGACCGGAGGAGCTGGGGAACCGCATCACCGTCAAGGAGCCCCCGGCCCAGTCGGCGGGCGGCAAGCTCGCCTCCTGGATCACGAAGAAGCCGGCACCCGCCAATCAGGTCACGGCACCGGTGAAGCGTCTCGTGGAGGCGTACGACGCCTCTCCCGTCCGCGACCCCCAGCAGTGCATGGGCATGCTCGCCGAGATCCAGGCCGTCGCCGGGCCGCTCTCCACGGAGGCGAAGGCGGCGGACGCCGAGTATCTGAAGGACGTGCTGCATGCCGTGCGGGCCGAGATGGAGGTCGTGGCCGCGCAGCACGCTCGTGACAGCGACCTGCCGGAGGACGCCCGGCTCCCGTACAAGGACATGACCGATACGGGCACCCTGTGGAAGGACGCGAAGTTCGCGCAGGGAACCGTGAACTTCGGTATGTCGGGATTCAGCTACGTCCGGGAGCTGTCGGAGCTGAACCGTCACGATCTGAAGCAGGAGATCGGCGGCCAGGCGGAGCACGACTGGGTGAAGGACGTCAGCGCCAGGCTGGAGGCACAGCTGCGGGAGAGCGTGGTCGCCCACTACACCGCCAAGGACCGGGCCGACCGGATGCTGACGGCCACCGACAAACGGCTCAAGTCCAAGACGGCGCTGGACAGGGAGAACCCGACGGACAAGCACAACACCATGAACGTGGACGAGCTGATGCTCGCCAATCACGGCTTCGTCTTCTTCTACATCGAGCCGGCGGGCAAGACGGGCCGCAAGTCCCGCTTCGGTGTGGGGAAGGAGGGAGAGGGCAAGGAACAGGCGCGCCTCGAACTCGGGATCGGCGAGTCCGGGCTGCTGAGCAAGGGCTGGATCATGCTGAGCGACTTCGTCCAGCGGGACTATCCCCGACTCGTGGCGTCCGCGGAGCGCCCGGACCAGCCTGTCAGCGCCGGTTCCGCGAAGGCGACGGACGGGATGCGGAACGTGCGCCGGTTCGAACACGGCACGCTCTCCGACGACGACCTCACGCAATCGATCACGGACTTCCACGGCATCGGCGATGTCGAGGAGCGGCAGGCTCACACACTGGCGCGGCAGTTCGCGCTCATGGAACCGGGCAACGCGATGGTGTACGGCCCGGAGAAGGTGATCAAGCGCCCCGAGCTCCTCCACAAGAACGTCCTCGCGGGCGGCGACATCATCCCCGGTCTGGTCGAGCGCGCGGTGGTGGAGATCATGAGGTTCGAGCAGTCCAACCCCGCGCTGGCCGCCCGGCTGAAGGCCATGAGCGGCCCCGATCTGATGGACTTCCTGTTCCGCGATCTGCTGCGCCCCCAGGCGATGATTCCGGACTCGGTGGACCTGTCGTCGGCCAGGGTCTCCTTCATGGACGGCACGTGACGACGCGAACGGGCAGCCGATGTCGGCCCCTTCAGGCAAGGATCGTGCCCCTGGGCCTCCCGACACGGCGCCGCGTTCTCGTTAGCGTCCGAACGTGAGCCTTTGGACATCTCTCGAACCCGCGTCGGCCACCGTGGACCCCGGCGCCACGACGACCGTACGGCTGCGGTTGCGCAACACCGGTGACGTCGTCGACGAATACCGCTTCGAACCCGTCGGGGACCTCGCGCCCTGGACGACGGTGGAGCCGCGGGCCCTGCGCCTCTACCCCGGCACCACGGGCACGGTGGAGCTGGCCTTCGCCCCGCCGCGCTCCCCCGACGCCACCGCCGGCCCGAACCCCTACGCCGTGCGGATCACCCCCACGGAACACCCTGAGGCCACCACCGTCCCCGAGGGCAATCTGACGATCACCCCCTTCACGGACGTGCGGGCCGAACTCGTACCGCCCACCGTGAAGGGCCGCTTCCGGGGGCGGCCCAAGCTCGCGATCGACAACCTCGGCAACACGAAACTCACCTGCTCGGTCGGCGGAAGCGACAACGGCGACGACCTCTCGTACGAGATCCACCCGTCCAGCGTCCAGATCGAGCCGGGCCGCGCCGCCTTCGTCGACGCGACGCTCAAGCCGCGCGAGATCATCTGGTTCGGCCGGAAGGAGCGGCGGCCCTATACCCTGGCCGTGCAGCGCTCCGGGGTGGAGCCGCTGAACGTCGACGGCACCTATGTGCAGCGCGGTTTCCTGCCCCGCTGGCTGGCCACGTTCCTGGGTGTGTGCCTGGCTCTGGCCATCACGTTCGTCCTGTTGTGGATCGGATACAAGCCCCAGGTCCGCAGTGCCGCCACGGAGAAGCCCGCGGAAGCCGGGGCGTCGGCGCTCCCCGCGCCCAGCCCGTCCCCGGCGGACTCCCCCGCTCCGGAGGACTCCGCCGAGCCGCCCGCGGAGCCGGAGGAGCCGCCGCGGCCCCCGGAACCGGAACCGGAACCCGACGCGGGTGCGGAGCCGGGTGGCGAACCCGTACCCGAGGATCCGGCTGTACCGGGCTCGCAGATCATCGGTGCGGGATCGAACCGCTGTGTCGACGTCACCGACGCGAAGGAGGGCGAAAACCCGGACGGCACCCAGCTCCAGCTCTGGGACTGTGCCGGATCGCCCCAGCAGAAGTGGGATCTCCAGGCGGACGGCACGGTGCGCTCCCTCGGCCTGTGCATGGACGTGGCGAACGGTTCCCGGGACGACGGAGCGGCCATCCAGCTGGCCCGGTGCAGCGGCAACCCGGCGCAGGTGTTCGTGCTGAGCCCGGCCGGTGATCTGGTGAATCCGCAGGCGGACAAGTGCGTCGACGCCTTCGACCGCGGCACCGGGAACGGGACGAAGCTCGTGCTGTGGTCGTGCAACGGGCAGTCCAACCAGAAGTGGCGCGTCGAATAGCCGACCCGGGCGAACAGCCGGCACGGAGCTGCCGGGCGAGCGCCGCTACCAGTTGCCCTCGCCCGGCACCAGGCGGCCGGCTTTGCGGTACTCCCGGCGGGCACCCTCCAGCAGGTCGGCCGTGGTGACCGGCCCGCCGCGGCCGGCCGCCGCGTACGCGGCGGTGACGACAGCGCTGCGGATCGATCCCCCCGCGAGTTCGAACTCCCGGGCGCACGGCCCCGGGTCGGTGTCCTCCGCGCACGGCACACGGGCGAGACTGTGACGCCACAGCGCGAGCCGCTGCTCGACGTCCGGGAACGGAAAGTCGATCACCAGGTCCAGTCTCCGGGTGAACGCCTCGTCGACGTTGGCCCGCAGATTGGTGGTGAGCAGGGCGATGCCGTCGAAGGACTCCAGGCGCTGGAGGAGGTACGCGCTCTCCATGTTGGCGTAGCGGTCGTGCGAGTCCTTCACTTCGGAGCGCTTGCCGAAGACGGAGTCGGCCTCGTCGAAGAGCAGCACGGAGTCGGTGCGGTCCGCCTCGCTGAAGATCCTTTCGAGGTTCTTCTCGGTCTCGCCGACGTACTTGTCGACGATGGACGGCAGTTGCACGACGTACAGGTCCAGGCCGAGTTCGGCGGCGACGACCTCGGCGGACAGTGTCTTACCGGTGCCGGACTCACCGGCGAAGAGTGCCACTACGCCGCGCCCCCGGCCGCCTCCGGCGCTCAGCCGCCAGTCTCCGAGGACCCGGTCGCGGTGGCGGGCGCGCAGGGCGAGTTCGCGCAGTTGGGCGCGGGGGCCGTCGGGAAGGACGAGGTCGTCCCAGCCGACCTCGGGCCGGACACGACGGGCGTGTCGCTCGAGACCGGAGGTGGACTGCGTGCGAGCCGCCACCTTCAGGTGGTCGGTGGTCAGAGGGGTGCCGTCGAAGGCGGCGAGGTGGTGGGCGGCGCGCGCGGCACGGGCGATGCGCTCGCCGCCGAGGCGGTACGGGGCGACGGCCGTCACGAGGTCGGGCCAGGGGCCGGTCGCCGTGCCGAGGGCCGCCGCCCAGGCATCGGCGGCGTCGGCACGCAGCCTCGGCACGTCGAGGACCAGCGGGTCGTGGTCGCACCACTGGGGGTCGTAGGGGCGGGTCCCGGTGAACAGCACGGGTACGTCGCCCACGGTCAGCCGCCGTATCAGTGAGCCGGGGTCCTCAGGCACCGGTGACACGACGACGGCGCGGCCGGTCAGCCTGGCCTCGCGCAGAAGTTCGGCGAGCGGCTCGGGCCCGGTGCCGCCCGGGATGTAGTGCAGGGCGTCGAGACCGGCGGTGTCCAGCGCCGCCGCGGCGCAGACGAGGCCGTCGCCCTCCCGGTGTTCCCTCAGGTAGGCGGTCAGGGGGGCGGAGGCGAGCAGGCCGGAGAGCCTGCGGGTGAATTCCTCGTCGTACGGTCCGGGCGGTGCGACGAGGGGGCGGGCCCGGCCGGTGAGCACGGCGTCAGGGGTGTCGTCGCCGAGGAGGTGGGCGATCAGCCGGTCGGGGACGCGCAGCGAGCGGCTGAGGAAGGGCCGTTCGGGCTCGTCGGTCTCGACCAGACCGAGCGTGGCCAGCGGCGCCGCCGGGTGGAATCTGGCCCGTCCCTCGGGCCCGTGCGCGGGAAGCCCGCACAGCTCCAGCGCGAGGCCGATGGTCGCGCGGCGCCGGCTGACGTCGTCGTTGAGGTAGGCGTAGAGGGGCTCGAAGCCCCGGTCGAGATCGGGTGCGACGGCCACGAGGAGCAGACAGGCGTCCAGCTCACCGAGGCCGAGCCGGGCCGCAAGGTGAGCCAGCCGGTCGTGGTCGGCCTCCCCGGTCCGACCGCCCCCGTCACCCCCGTCACATCCGTCGCCCCCGTCGCCCGCGCGTACGCCGCCCGCGTGTACGCCGCCCGCGTGTACGCCGCCCGCGTGTACGCCGCCGCCCGCGTGCACAGGGTGCACCGCGCCGGGCGGATCCGGCCGCTTCGGGGCGGCCGTGCGTGCCCGTGACGTCACCGCCGCGCCGTCCGTGCCGGGGACGGCGGCCGTGCCGCGTCGTGGCACCGTCCGGGTGGCGTCCGGCCCCGGCGCGGTGGAGCCCAGTACGTGCCGTACCGCGTCCTCGGAGAGATAGAGGCCGCGCAGCGGGTCCGCGGCCGTGGGGTCGTCCGCACTGCGGAGCCCCACGAGCAGGGCCACCCGTTCACGCAGCCGGGCCAGCCGGGCGAGCAGCGCATCGGCCGGGGTGGGACGGTGCTCGGCCTCCTCGGCCACGAGGCCGGCCCGGAGGCATGCCGGGTCGGCGTGGTGCCCGAAGGCGTGCATGGTCATCGGGGCGGTCGCTCTCCGGTCCTGCGGCGGGGCGCCGTGCCGCCGGAGCCCGTGCGGCCTCGCTCGGTGCTCGCGGGGGCGCCATCGCCGGTTTCCGCGCCGTCGGTGGCCGCGCTCCGGGGGGCGGGGGGCCGCGGCCGGTGCCGCCGCTCCCGCGAGCCCTCGAGGGTGCCGTCGAGTCCGCGCACGCGCACCCCCGCCCCTTCGGTGACGGGCGGCCCGGCGTCGTACTCCGGGGCCGCCGGGAAGGGTGCCGTCACCACCACGTCCAGGGAGGGTTTGAGCTCGCCTCCGAGGGCGGACCAGATCTCGGCCAGGGACCGCGACTCGGACTGGATCCCGGCGACCGTGAGAGGTACGGAAAGTCCCAGTGCCCCCAGTGAGCCGGGAAGTTCACGGGCGGGCAGGATCTCCCGGGGTATGAGCGCGCCCAGTACGGCCGCGAGCAGGCGGTGTTCGTCCTGGGGCCGCTTGGTCCAGGCCGTGACGAGATAGGAGAGCCGGAACCAGCGGGGCGGCTGGCGTCGTGACAGCACCACACCGGTGTCGTCGATCACCGGGGTGGTGCCCCGCTGCCGGCGGGCCACGTCTTCGCGGATGTCGTACAGGTAGGCGTTGACAGCCGGGGCGTTGCGCCTGGCCGCCCAGTCGCGGGTGGGGGCCTCGAAGGAGACCTCGATCCCGGAGCCGGCCAGCGCGCCACCGCCGAGGATCCTCTTGAGGACTTCGTCCACCTCGTGGATCACCGTCGCGCTCCCGCCTTGCTGTGAGGTGTCGCCGTGCCGCCGAACGGCGCGAACCGCCCGCGCACGGCCTCGGCGCATCCGCACGCCGTGCGTGTCTCGTACGTTTCGATTCTCTCCCCGCCCCTCCCGCTCCAGCAGGCACTCGGGGGACGACGACGGGGCCGACCGGGGTGCCCGGAGATCCCCTCGCGCGCTGCCCTCGTGGGTGCCCGGTAGGTGCCCCGGCGGTCAGATGTAGCCCTCGCGCAGCGCATAGGCGACGGCATGGGCACGGTTGCGCAGGTGCAGACGAGTGGTCAGCCCGTGCATGACGTTCTTCACCGTGCGTTCCGAGTAGGCGAGTTTGACCGCGATCTCGCTGGTGTCCAGTCCCTCGGCGACCAGCCGCAGGACGTCCACCTCGCGTGCCGCCAGTCCCGGTCCGGAGACGCCGGCACGGCCCGTGGCCGAGCGCTGAAGGGTACCCACCTGGCTCATGAGACGGCCGAGCAGATCGGCCGGGAGGTCGCCGTCACCGCGGGACGCCGCGAGCACCGCCTGCAACAGGCGCTGTCCGGTGGCTTCGTGGCGCCAGACGACGGCCCCGACGCCGCACTCGATGATGTCGAGGAGTTCGGCCTCCCGCACCGCGCTCACCACCAGGACGGCGCGGGCTCCTTCGCTGCGGACCAGTCGGCGCAGCCGGGTGAGCATGGTCTCGTCCGGTGTCTCACCGATCAGCACCGCCACGCTCCCCGGCCCGGCCTCCACTCCGTCGCGGAGCTGGTCGCGAGCCTCGTCGCGCAGTTCGTCGCGCAGCTCGATCGCCGGGTGCGGGCGCAACTGGCTGAGCGCTCCTGCGCGGGTAATGGGATCCGCCGCGTGGACGACGACGGGAATCCGGTGTCCGGGATCCGGCCTGCCGGGGTCCGCCGTGGCCGGGGCGGCGTTCACGGTGCCTGTCGGCTCGGTGCGTAAGGCACGTATGGAGCTGCGCAACCGTCTTCCTCCGTATGTTCCGTATGTTCCGATGTTCCGTGTGTTCGGTGTGTTCGGTGTGTTCGGTGTGTTTCGTGTGCTGCCGTCGTGAGGCCTGTCCGCACAAACCTTTCGGGACGGGCGTCCCTCCGGACAACGGATCAAGGCCAATGAGGAAAGCTGGAATGCCCGAACAGGCAGTGACCTGGTGAAACCTCAGGTGCCTGGAATGCGTTCCAGGGACGCGGACCGTCGAGTCCCCTCCCTGCTCGTCGCCGTGGCGCCGCGTGCGATCGCCGTCGCGGGTCCTGCGGCCGACGCAAAAGGATCGCCCGGACTGCAACCCACTCGGGTCGTCTTCGGGAAACGGTCAAGGGGCGTACCGGAACCGCTCACGCCCCGACCTAGGATCACTCGACCGTCGAGGTACTCGCCCCCTGCGTCACCTCGCCTACCCGCTTGGAAGGCTCATGAGAACCGCACCGCGCTGGGCCCGGTGGCTCGTGCCGCTCGTCCTGCTGCTCGTCTGGCTGACCGTGGGCGGAACGCTCGGGCCGTACGCGGGCAAGCTCGGTGAGGTCGCCACCAACGACCAGGCGGCCTTTCTGCCGCGGAGCGCCGAGTCCACCAAGGCGCTGGAGGCCAGTGCCGCGTTCGACCGGTCCGAGAGCGTACCCGCCATCGTGGTCTGGACGGCGGACGGGAAGCAGATCGGCGGGGCCCAGCGGGCAGCCGCCACCGGCGCGGTCGCCGGGCTCGTCGACGCACCCGGGGTCGCCGGGCGCCCGTCACCCGCTCTGGTGTCCGGCGACGGCCGGGCCCTACAGGCCGTCGTCCCGCTGCGGCCCGGCCTGGGCGAGGAGCTGCCCGCGGTGCTCGACGAGGTGCGCGAGGCCGCGCGGAGCGTGCCGGGCACCACGGTGTGGATCGCGGGTCCGGCAGCGAGCCGGGCCGATCTTTCGGACGCTTTCTCGGGCATCGACGGACTGCTGCTGGGCGTGGCGCTCGGCGCCGTACTGCTGATTCTGCTGCTCGTCTACCGGAGCGTCCTGCTGCCGTTCCTGATCATCCTGGGTTCCGTGTTCGCCCTGGGGCTGGCGTGCGCCGTCGTCTACGCATTGGCCGACCGGGACGTGGTGCGCGTGGACGGCCAGGTGCAGGGCATCCTCTCGATCCTCGTCATCGGTGCCGCCACCGACTACGCGCTGCTGCTGGCGGCACGCTTCCGTGAGGAACTCGCCCTGCGCGGGGACCGCGCGGGGGCCGCGGTGGCGGCGGTGCGGCGCTCGATCGGCGCGATCACCGCGAGTGGCGCCACCGTGGCGCTCGGCCTGCTCGCCCTGCTGGCCAGTGACCTCACGAACAACCGCGCCCTCGGGCCGGTCGGGGCCATCGGCATCGGGTGTGCCGTGCTCTCCAGCCTCACGTTCCTCCCGGCCGCGCTGGCGCTGTTGGGCCGCACCGCCTACTGGCCCGCCCGGCCGACGGCGTCGGACGCCTCCGAGGAGGGGCACCGTGTGTGGCGCCGGGTCGCCGCGAAGGTGGACGCCCGGCCGCGTCGGATCTGGCTGGTGACCGCGCTCGCCCTCACCGTGTGCGCCTGCTTCTTTCCCACGCTGTCCGCGAAGGGCATCCCGCTCGACGAAGTGTTCGTGAACGACGCCCCCTCGGTCGCCGCCCAGGAGACGCTCGGCGAGCACTTCCCCGGCGGGTCGGGCACCCCGGCCGTCATCATCGCCGACGCCGGCCGTGCCGAAGAGGTGACGGCCGCGGCCGGGGACACCGGGGGCGTGGCGGCGGCCGCCGCCATTTCCGACTCGGGACGGCCCGGCGCCGCTCCCCCGAAGGTCGTCGACGGGCGCGTGCGCATCGACGCCACCCTGAGCGCCGCGCCGGACAGCGAGGCCGCCAAGGAGACCGTCGCACGGCTCCGCGCGAACGTGCACGGGGTGGCCGGCGCCGACGCGCTGGTCGGCGGGTACACCGCCCAGCGGCTGGACACCCAGGAGACCGCCGCCCGGGACCGCACGGTGATCGTGCCCGTCGTCCTCGGCATCATCCTGCTGATCCTGGTGCTGCTCCTGCGCTGCCTTGTCGTACCGGTGCTGCTGGTGGCGAGTGTCGCTCTGAACTTCCTGGCGACGCTCGGGGTGTCGGCGCTGGTCTTCGAGCACGTCCTCGGGTTCAGCGGTACGGACGCGTCGGTGCCGCTCTACGGATTCGTGTTCCTGGTGGCCCTCGGCGTCGACTACAACATCTTCCTGATGTCGCGCGTCCGGGAGGAGGCGCTCGTGCACGGCCCCCGGCAGGGCGTGCTGCGCGGACTGACCACGACCGGTGGAGTGATCACTTCGGCCGGTGTCGTGCTCGCCGCCACCTTCGCCGCCCTGATGGTCATCCCGCTGGCCTTCCTGGTGCACATCGCCTTCATCGTGGCCTTCGGCGTCCTGCTCGACACGCTCGTGGTCCGCTCGCTCCTGGTCCCCGCCCTGGTGATCGACATCGGTCCCCGGGCATGGTGGCCGAGTGCCCTGGCGCGCGGCGGCGGGCGCGTCGTGCATCCGCAGGTGGCGCCGGATCCGAAGTGATCTCCTGAGGACGGGCCCGCCCGCCCACGTCGCACCGTCGTCACTTCAGGAGCGCCACCATGACCGTCGCGGTCGTCCTGTTCACCTCGGATCTGCGTCTGCACGACCATCCGCCGCTGCGGGCCGCGCTCGCGGCGGCGGACGAGGTGGTACCGCTCTTCGTACGGGATCCCGGCGTCCGGGCGGCCGGCTTCGACGCGCCCAACCGCAGCGCCTTCCTCGCCGACTGCCTGACCGACCTCGACGCGTCGCTGCGCCGCCGCGGCGGCCGGCTCGTGGTGCGTCGCGGACCGGTCGACCAGGAGGTCCTCGCGGTCGCCGAGGAGTGCCGCGCCTCTCAGGTGCACATGGCCGCGGGCGTATCCGGGTACGCCCAGCGCCGGGAGGAGCGTCTGCGGCGGGTCCTGCGCGACCACGGCGTGGCACTCCACGTGCACGACAACGTCATCACCGCCCTCGCCCCCGGTGTGGTGACACCGGCCGGCTCCGACCACTACGCCGTGTTCACCCCCTACTTCCGCCGCTGGTCGCAGGAGCGTCTGAGGGGGATCTGCCCGGCGCCCCGCGCCGTGCGCGTGCCCGACGGAGTGCGCGGCGAGGGACCGCCGTCCCGCGACGAGCTGTCCGGCCTCTCACCGGGCCTGCCGGCCGGAGGGGAAACACCGGGACGCCGACGAGTCTCCCGGTGGGTCCGCGAGGACCTGTCCGGATACGAGGCCCGGCACGACGACCTGGCAGGTGACGCCACCTCCCGGCTGTCGCCCTATCTGCACTTCGGTGCCGTGTCGGCGGTGGAACTCGTCCGGCGGGCCCGCGCGCACGGCGGCTCCGGGGCGGAGGCGTTCGTGCGGCAGCTGTGCTGGCGCGACTTCCATCACCAGGTGCTGGCGGCGCGCCCCGCGGCGTCCGTCCGGGACTACCGGACCAGGCACGACCACTGGCGGACCGGGGCAGAGGCCGCCGACGAGATCGCGGCCTGGCGGGAGGGCCGCACGGGTTACCCCGTGGTCGACGCGGCGATGCGCCAGCTGCGCCACGAGGGCTGGATGCACAACAGGGCGCGCCTGCTGGCGGCCGGCTTCCTGACGAAGACGCTGTACGTGGACTGGCGGATCGGCGCCCGCCATTTCCTGGACTGGCTGGTGGACGGCGACATCGTCAACAACCAGCTCAACTGGCAGTGGGTCGCGGGGACCGGCACCGACACCCGCCCGCACCGCGTGCTCAACCCGGTCGTCCAGGGCAAGCGCTTCGATCCGCGGGGCGAGTACGTGCGGCGATGGGTGCCGGAGCTGCGGGACGTGCCGGACCGGCACATCCATGAGCCCTGGCGGCTGCCCGCGCACGAGCGGGCACGCCTGGAGTACCCCCGGCCGCTGATCGACCTGGGCGACGGCCTGGCGCGCTTCAAGCACGCGCGCGGCCGGGGCTGACGAGGCGACGGATCGTCCACGGGGATGCGGCCGCCTCGAGCCGGACGACACACCGCCATGAGACTCACCCCGTGCGGCCGGTGGAGTGAGCCGTCCCGGCAAGGCGCGTCGCAGCGGGCAGACATCACCGCATCCGGACCCGGCTCGGCGGCAGAAACAAAGGTGCACGCGTGACGGACAGTGAGAAGGGGTAGCTCATGCTCGGACTGCGGCCAACCGTTGCCGAACCGGCCGGGCTCGCCGGCGACCCGCTCACGGCCCTCGACGCCACCCGGTGTGTCGAGACGGTCCTGGCCCGCGTCCTGGACGCCGAGCTGCACAGGGCGCACGACACGGACCCGGTGTTCGCACGTGACGTGGCCGGCCGCGTCGTCGCCTTCGTCCGGCGCGGCGGGAAGCGGCTGCGCACCGCGTTCGTGTGGTGCGGCTGGCAGGCCGCGGGGGGCTCGGGCGACGCTTCGGCGGTACTGCGCACGGGAGCCGCCCTGGAACTGGTGCAGGCCTGCGCTCTGATGCACGACGACCTGATGGACGAATCGCCACTGCGCCGTGGTGCACCGGCGATGCACGTGGCTCTCGCCCGCATGCACAGGGCCGAACGGATGGACGGTTCGCCTGAGTCGTTCGCCGCCTCCGCCACGGTGCTCGCCGGTGATCTGGCCCTGGCCTGGGGAGACGACCTGCTGACGGAGACCGCGCTCGGTTCGGCACACGGCCCGCGGCTGTACCGCGAGTGGCGGGCCATGCGCGGCGAGATGGTCGCCGGCCAGTACCGTGACCTCCACGCCCAGGCGACCGGCGCCTCGAGCCTCGACGACGCGTTGGCCATCGCCACGCTCAAGAGCGCCCTTTACACGGTCGAGCGGCCGCTGGCGATGGGTGCGGCGCTGGCCGGAGCCGACGAGTTCGCGCTGGGCGCGCTGCGCGCGGCCGGCCGGTGCGCGGGCCTGGCCTTCCAGCTCCGCGACGATCTGCTCGGTACCTTCGGCGACCCGGCCCTGACGGGCAAACCCGCCGACGACGACCTGCGGACCCGCAAGCTCACCTACCTCCTCGCCGCCGCCCTCAGACTCGCGGACACGTCGGGTGACCGGGAGGCCGCCGCCGCACTTGCCGCCCCCGGTCCGGACCCGGGGCCGGACGACGGTGTCGAGCGCATGCGGGCGGCCATCGAGCGGACCGGAGCCCGTGCCGTGGTGGAGGCGAAGATCGCGGAACTCGCGGCCGCCGGCCTGCGCCATTTCGAGACGACGGGTGCGGACGCCTCGGTGCGGCGGCAGTTCGCCGCACTGGTCGAACGCGCGTCGGGGGTCGCGCCGGATCGCATGGAGGAGGGCGCGTGAGGACGGTGGCGGGACCGACCGACCATGTCGTGGTCGTGGGCGCCGGGCTGTCCGGCCTCGCCTGCGCTCTCCACCTGTTGGGCGCGGGACGGCGAGTCACGGTCGTGGAGCGGGACGCGGGGCCGGGCGGCCGCGCCGGCCGCGTAGGGATCGGCGGATACCAGCTGGACACCGGTCCCACGGTGCTCACCATGCCGCATCTGGCCGACGAAGCCTTCGCGGCCGTCGGCGACAGTCTCTCCCACCATGTGGAGCTGCTGCCCCTCCATCCCGCCTACCGGGCGGCTTTCGCGGACGGAACCTCCCTCGACGTCCACACCGACGGTGAGGCGATGGAGGCGGAGGTCAGGCGCTTCGCCGGAGCGGCGGAGGCCGCGGGCTACCGGGGGCTGCGGGACTGGCTGGAGCGGCTGTACCGGGCACAGATGCGGCGCTTCATCGACGCGAACTTCGACTCGCCCTTCCAGCTCCTGAACCCGGACCTGGCGCGGCTTGCGGCACTGGGTGGCTTCGGACGTCTGGACAGGCGCATCGGCCGCTTCCTGTCCGACGCCCGCCTGCGCCGGGTCTTCTCCTTCCAGGCCCTGTACGCCGGCCTGGCCCCCGCCCGGGCGCTCGCGGCCTACGCGGTGATCGCCTACATGGACACCGTGGCCGGCGTCTGGTTCCCCAAGGGCGGCATGCACGCGCTGCCCCGGGCCATGGCGGGCGCGGCCGCCGGTGCCGGTGCCGATCTGCGCTGGTCGGCCGAGGTGACGGCACTGGAACGGAAGGGTGGCCGCGTGCGTGCCGTCCGTCTGGCGTCGGACGAGCGGATCCCCTGCGACGCGGTGGTGCTGACGTGCGAACTGTCCACCGCCCACCGGCTGCTGGGACGTGCGCCCCGGCGCCCGGTGGCGTTGCGCCACTCGCCGTCCGCGGTGGTCCTGCACGCCGGCACGGACCGCACGTGGCCCGGCCTGGCCCACCACACGCTGTCCTTCGGCGCCGCCTGGGAGCGCACCTTCCACGAACTGACCCGCTCGGGCCGGCTGATGAGCGATCCGTCGCTGCTGATCACACGGCCGACGACGCACGATCCCACCCTCGCGCCGGACGGCCGGCACCTCCACTACGTCCTGGCCCCCTGCCCGAACACCACCGTCGGCCCCTCGGCGGCGGCCTGGGCCGACCTGGGGCCCCGATACCGCGACAGCCTGGTCGCCGAGCTGGAGCGACGGGGCCTCGACGGGTTCACCGGCAGCGTCCAGGAGGAACTCCTGGTGACCCCGCTGGACTGGACGGCACAGGGACACGCGGCCGGCAGCCCGTTCTCGGTCTCCCACACGTTCGCCCAGACCGGCCCCTTCCGGCCGCGCAACCTCGTACGCGGGCTGGACAACGTCGTGCTGGCCGGCTGTGGCACCACGCCCGGCGTCGGGGTGCCCACCGTGCTCATCAGCGGCAAGCTCGCCGCCGCCCGCGTCACCGGCGGCGTCCGGCGCCGCGCCCACGGCCCCCGTTCCGCCGCCACGACCGCGGGTGTCGCCCACCCCCGACCACGGAGTGTGCCGATTGAGCCGTCGTGAACTGGACGCCGCGGGAATCACCGATCCGGCGCTCCGCACCGCCTACGCCCAGTGCCGCCGGCTCAACGCCCGCCACGGCAAGACCTACTACCTGGCCACCCGGCTGCTGCCGGTGGAACGCCGCTGCGCCGTGCACGCGCTGTACGGCTTCGCCCGCTGGGCGGACGACATCGTCGACGACCTGGGCGCGCACCGCACGCCCCGTGAGCGGGCCGCGCTGCTGCGGCGCCTGGAGAGCGACCTCGTTCACGGGCTGCGTACCGGCACCGGCGGGGAGCCCGTGGTGCGGGCCCTGGCCGACACCGCCGACCGGTACGACATCGAGCACGTACTGTTCGCCGACTTCCTGGCCTCCATGCGCGCCGACCTGACGGTCACCCACTATCCGACCTACGCCGACCTGCGCGCCTACATGCACGGCTCGGCCGCCGTGATCGGGCTGCAGATGCTGCCTGTGCTCGGCACGGTGGTACCCCGCGAGGAGGCCGCACCGCACGCGGCGGCGCTCGGGGTGGCGTTCCAGCTCACCAACTTCCTGCGGGACGTGGGCGAGGACCTGGACCGGGGCCGGGTCTATCTGCCGGCCGACCTGCTCGCCGCCCACGGCGTGGACCGGCCGCTGCTGGAGTGGAGCCGCCGCACCGGGAGCCGGGATCCGCGGATCCGCTCCGCGCTCGTCGCCGCCGAGGCCATGACACGGCAGGTGTACCGGGAGGCGGAGCCCGGCATCGGCATGCTCGACCCGCGGGTGCGGCCCTGCATCCGCACCGCGTTCACGCTGTACGGCGGCATTCTCGACGCGATCGCACACCAGGGCTACACCGTCCTGCACCGGCGGGCGGTGGTCTCGCGCGGGCGTCGTGCGGCTACGGCGGCGGCGGGAGCCGCCCGCGTCATCGGCGCCCGGTGGCGTGCCCGCGTCCCGGGCTCGACGCCGTACGAAAAGGAGCCGGCACTCCGGCGGAAGGGAAGCGTGCGATGACCGACCGACCGGACCGGGCCCGCTGGACCCCGCCGCTGCGGCGGCGGCGCCGCGGTGACTGGGCGGCTCAGACGCCCACCTGGCAGGAGGCGCGTCCGGCGCTGATCGCCGACGCGCTGAAGCGGGCGGCCGTCCGTCCCTCCGGCAACTGGTTCGTCGTCGGCGCGTCCCGGGACTTCCGCGCCGCCGGCCGCCCGTACGGCAGGACCGTCGGCGGCGTCGACATCGTCCTGTGGCGCTCGGACTCGGGCGACCTGCACGCCGGCCCGGGTGCCTGCCCGCACCTGGGCGCACCGCTGCGCGACAGCCGGGTCGTGTGCGGCGCGCTGGTGTGCCACTGGCACGGACTGGCCCTGGACGGCCGGCCGTTCCCCGGCTGGGACCCCTGTCCCGTCCACGACGACGGCGTGCTGGTGTGGGTGAGGCTCGACACCGTCGGCGGCGAAGAACCCACGGAGCGCCCGATGGTGCCCGACCGGCCCGCGCCCGGCAGCGGGGTGGATGCCGTTTTCGCGGCGGTGGGGCGGTGCGAACCGCAGGACGTGGTCGCCAACCGGCTCGATCCGTGGCACGGCGCCTGGTTCCACCCTTACTCGTTCGTCGACCTGACGGTGGCACGGGCTCCGCAGGGCGACGACGACGCCTTCGTCGTCGACGTCTCCTTCCGCGTGACCGGCCGCCTGGTCGTCCCGGTGCGGGCCGAGTTCACCGCGCCCGGGCCCCGTACCGTCGTCATGCGCATCACCGACGGCGAGGGAGTCACCTCCGTGGTGGAAACGCACGCCACACCGCTGACCGGCGAGTCGGTCCCACGGCCGCGGACCGCCGTGGTCGAGGCCGTGGTCGCGACCTCCGAGAGGCGGGGCTTCGCCCTGGCGCGCGCCGCCGCCCCCGTGCTGCGCCCGCTGATGCGGCGGGCCGCCGGCCGTCTGTGGCGGGACGACCTGGCGTATGCCGAAAGGCGCTGGGCGCTGCGCAGCACCGGCCGGTTCCCGGGGTGATCCCTCAGCGTCTCGCCAGCGCGCCGAGTGCCCGAAGCGGCCGGGAGCGGCCTGCCCGGGGCACCGTCCAGAGCGTCTGCCCCCGCACGCCCCGGCCGGCGAGCAGCAGGTTGGCCGCCAGGAAGCCGGTCGTGGCGGCGCGTTCCATCAGCGCCACGGGCAGGTCGCAGCGGATCGCGTCACCGGCCACCGTCAGCCACGGGTGCGGTGTCCGTACGGTGGGGCGCCGGTGGTAGGTACCGACCGGGAAGAGCGGGCAGTCGGAGCGCCACTCGTGCCGGGCGTCGACGATCCGCGCGTCACGGGTCTCCGGGTACACCTGTCGCATCCGGCCGGCGATCTCGTCCTGCACCCGCTCCGGGTCCCCGCCGTCGGTGACGGCATAGGCGTGCAGTTCGACCACCGAGCCCCCGGTCCTGGCGGCCCAGCGGGCGGCTTCGCCCTCGTAGCGTTCCAGGACGCTGATGTTGTCCAGACCGCCGTAGCCGCTGGTGCCGAGGAACGCGGCGCGCTCGGCGCGCACCGGCCGGTCCAGCCAGAGCCGGGAGACCAGGAAGGGCGGCGCGGTGCGCAGTGCGGCGATGTCACCGCGCCAGGAAGCGGTGCCCAGGCCGGGTGAGGCGGCGACGACCTGCCGCAGAGCGCCGGGGTCGAGGGCCAGGACCACTGCATCGAAGCGGTGGGCGGTGCGGGTTTCCACCTCGGCTCCCCCGCCGTCGTGCGGGCGGACGCGGTGCACGGGCGTGCCGGTCCGGATGTCCACCCCGAGGCGCTGGAGATAGTCGCCGAGCGGCTCCCACAGGGCCTGGGGGAAGGGGTCGTTCGGCACGTCGAAGAGCAGGCCCTCGGCCGAGCCGAGGAAGTAGATGTGGAACATCAGCAGCAGTTCGGCGGCGGACAGTTCGCGCGGATCGGCGAAGAAGCTGCGCGAGAACACTTCGAACGCCAGGTGGTGCGCGGCCTCGGGGAAGCGGACCCGTTCCAGGAACGCTGTCGCGCTGATGTCGTCGAAGCGTTCGTAGACCTCGGGGACGCGGACGTCGAGGAGCGGCAGCGCCGCCCGGGCGTCCATGGTGGTGAGGTCACGCCAGCCGAAGGTGGGGCTGCGAGCGACGAATCCGAGCGCGCTGAACGGCGGGGTGCGCGGGACGTGGGCGAAGCTGTCCGTCAGGCCACCGCTGTGGCGCAGCGGGTAGTCGGGCAGAGAGGTCAGCCGCGTGAGACCCGGGTCGGTACGCCGCAGGAGGCCGCGCAGGTTGTAGTACTGGCGGAAGAAGGCGTGGAACCCTCGGCTCATGGTCACCACGGAGCCGTCGGCCAGACGGGTCCGGCGGCCGGTGAGCCGCCCGCCCAGTGCTTCCTCCCGCTCGTACAGCGTCACGCGGGCGCCGCGTTCGGCCAGCACGGTGGCCGCGGCGAGACCGGCGATGCCGCCGCCGACCACGGCGACGTCAGGCGCGTCGGCGCGGGTGAACCGGTCCCGGCCCGGCATGGGCATCAGGATCTCGGCTTTGCGGTCGCGGCCGCGTCGGGCGGCCCGGCGTGGGGCGCTCACCGGGCGCACCCCGCCGTCGTGGTGGTGCCGTTGCGGGCCAGGAAGGTCTGCACGATGCCGGTCTGCCACCCGGCGACAGGGGCGGCACGCACTCCCGTGAAGCCCGCACGCGTCAGGCGGTCGGTGAACGCGGGCGCGGTGTCGAAGGCGAGGACGCTGCGCCACAGGTGGCGGTACAGGGCGCGGTCGCCGCTGAGCGTGCCGGCCGGAATGATCACCGCTCGGCACACGGCGGTCCACATGGCTCGGTGGACGGCCGAGCCGCTGAGGCTGTACTCGTGGACGGCGAGCCGTCCGCCCGGCCGCAGCAGCGCCCTGACGGTCGCGAGGACGCGGTCCGGGGCGGTGACGTTGCGGAACAGGTAGGCCGCGAAGACCGCGTCGAAGGGTCCTTCACCGGCCGTGGCGAGTTCTTCGGCGGTGAGGTGCAGGAACCGCACGCGTGCGGGCCACGGCTTGGCCAGGGCGCGTCGCAGCATTCCCGCGGAGGCGTCGACGGCCGTGACACGGGCGTGCGGGGCGGCGCGCAGCAGGGCGCGGGTGGAGGCGCCGGTGCCGCAGCCGAGGTCGAGCACATGCAGACCGGCGCCGTCCCCGGGCAGCCGGAGCCGGCGTGCCGAACGCAGCAGATCGGTGCGGTAGCCGGGGTTGAGCGCCGTGAGGCGGTCGTAGCTGTGGGATGCGTGGTCGAAGGCGCGGGCCAGGTCGTGGTCGCGCAGCAGGGTCATCAGTGGCTCTCCTCCGGTCGGTGTGCGGGGCCGGCCGTGGGATGCGAGCGGCGGCGCAGGAAGGGCAGTTCGAGTGCGGTCCGGAGCATGGGGCCGACGGGGGTGCGCAGGCCGATGCCCCACTCCTCCCGCGGGGTGGTGGCCCCGTCGAGGAAGCGCAGCAGCCGTTCCGGGGGGTTGCGGCGGAACAGGCCGGTGAAGAAGTCGGGGCCGTCGATCCGCCCGGTGTCCAGTGCTCTCAGGAGCACGGCGTCCATGACCAGCGCCCGCCGCCCGTGCGGGGCCGGCGCGGTGGCGCGTCCGTCGCGCAGTGCGGCGGCGATGGCGCGGCTCTGTCGCTGCACGGCGGCGAAGGTGTAGCCGGTCGCCGGGCGGGTGGCGCCGCCGGACGTCCCGATCCGGAAGACGGCCTGCCCGTCCCGGCGCGGGAAGCGGGCGTCCGTCATGGGGATGGCTCCCTGCTCCGCCTCTTCCACGGTGAACGCGCCGAGGCGCAGGACCTCGCGGGTGTAGTGGCTGAGCGCCGTGTCGTAGGCCGCCGAGGTCAACGGCGCCCGCGAGAATTCGGTGTACTCCACCAGTGCCCGGTCCGCGGCGAGCGGGAGGACGTATCCGAACGCGAGCCCGTGGCCCGGTTGTGGCACCCGGAAGTCCATCAGGTCCGCGACCGCGGGGTCGAACCGGTCCGCCGCGGTGCGCACGAACCAGCCGCGGAAGTGCTGTAGCAACAGGGTCCGGGCCGGTGGCAGCGTGGGCAGGGGGCGGGAGTCGAACACGTGGCGGGCGCGGAGTGTCAGGTTACGGCCGTCGGGTGCCGCGCAGTGGACTTCCGCTCCTCCGGCGACGTCGCGCACCGCCAGCGCGGTGGCGCGGACGATCCGGGCGGCCGGGGACCGGGCCAGCCGGGAGTGCACCAGCCGCTCGAACCTGGTGGACCTCAGCATGGAGTAGCGCAGGGGTGCCGGATCGACGGTGACCGCGCCGCCGTCGCAGCCGTGGACGCGCAGCCGGGGCCAGGAGGCGGTGACCGCTTCCTGGAAGTCGCCCGTTCCGTCGTCCCAGTAGCACCAGGTGCGCTCGGGTGGCCGCAGGGGGCCCTCCGGTGGTTCCACGACGGTCACGGTGGCCGTGCCGCTCCGCGCCAGCCGGTGCGCGAGGCTGAGTCCGGCCGCGCCGCCGCCCACGATGACCACGTCGGACGTCTCGTCGGGGCGTGGGGCAGGTCGGCTCATCCGGGCCGCCCGCCACCGCTGGTCCCGGCCACCGGCATTCGCCCGCCGTTGATGTCCACGCCTCGCTCCGGGGTCGGGTTGGTCGGGGGGTGTGGTGCCCTGCACCGTTTTCCCTGCGCGTCTTTCCCTTGCGCCGTCTCTTCCGTGCGGCGGTCCCTCATGGATGCGGGCGGGTCGCACACGGCCGTCGCGCCTCACCCACGCGCCAGGTCGGCCAGTACCTCCCGGGCGGCCCGCGTGCCCGACGCCAGCGCGCCCTGTACCGAACCGGTCGCCCGATGGTCGCCGCACACGTGTCTGCCGGGGCCGAAACGCGTCGTACGGCTCAGCGGCCAGGGCGGTCGCATCGCGGGCAGCGCGCCTTCGACGGTGTACACGGCGACCTGCTGCCAGCCGCTCGTGTCCGTCTCGTACAGCTCGCCCAGGCGCCGCAGCACGGCTCCGCCCGCCCCGGGCCGGTCCGTGCCCAGCACCGACGCGGAGACCAGCACGGTGCCGGACGGTGCGTAGGTGGGGGCGACCTCCGTCAGGACGCAGGTGTTCAGAACCGTGCCGGTACCGTCCACCACCAGGGTCGGTTCGGCGAGAGGGCTGGTCGGGGCCGTGTAGTGGTACGTGGTGACGGTACGGCCGTCCGGCACCTGCAGTCCCGGCAGCAGACGGGCCGCCGTGCCGGCGTCCGTGGCCACCACCACGGTCGGGGCCGGCAGCTCGTCCCCGTCCGCCAGCAGCACACCCGAGTCGGTGACGGCCGCGACGGGTGTCTCCAGCCGGAGGACGCCCTCGGGCAAACCGTCGGCCAGCTGGGCGGGTACCGCGCCGATGCCGTCGGCGGGCAGGCAGAGCGTTCCGCGGACCATGCTTCGCCAGACCAGGTGGAAGAAGCGCGCGGAGGTTTCCAGCCGGTCCTCCAGGAACACGCCGGACAGGAAAGGCCGCAGAATACGGTCGACCGTCCCGGGCGACACCCCGGCGCGGGACAGGGCGGCCGAGGTGGAGCTGTCGGCGCGCCGTTTGAGGAGCTCGGCGGGCAGCAGTGCGTCCCGTGCGGTGAGTGCCGCGAGCGCGGCCAGATCGCGGGCCGGAAGGACCCGCCCCGGCAGCAGTGACCCGGCCCAACCCGGCCGGCGGGTCGGATCGGCGAGGCGCACCGGCCCGTGCTCCCCGTGCACCAGCAGGCCGGGGGTGAACGGTCGCAGTCGCAGACTCCTCAGATCCAGACGCCGTTCGACCTGGGGGTAGGAGGTGTTGAACACCTGGAATCCCCGGTCCAGGAGCAATCCGTCCCGCCGGTCGGTGCGCATCCGGCCGCCCACCCCGTCGGAAGCCTCCAGCAGGGCCACTCGCCGTCCCGCACGGCTCAGGTCCAGGGCACAGGCCAGGCCTGCCGGACCGGCACCGACGACGACGGTGTCCGGGAGGCGGCGGGGGTGCACGGTCATGTTCCTCCTTCATCGACCCGACCACCTGTACCGCGACGGCCGGGAACAGGTCCTCCGGCTCGCCCAACGACTCGGCGTGGCCCACCCGACTCGCCCCGTCGGAACCCGTCGGGGAACGCGGGCGCCCGCCGCAGCCGGGCGCGGAAAGGGCGGCCCCTCACTCCCCCGTCGACGACTCCACGAGCGCCACGGCCTCGGCCAGCCCCGTCGGACGCGGCAGGCCGGGCACGGTCCGCCCGGCCCAGCCGGGGCCCAGTGTCAGGACGACCGGCTTCCTGCGGGCGCCGCGCACTCCCCATTCCATGGCGGCCACATGCTGGGCCAACGGCCGGCTGGCGGTGCTGCGGGACTGGGCCCACAGCCCGACCACGGCCGGTCCGGTCCTGCGCACCGCCGAGACGAGGGACTCGACGGGCAGAGCGCCCCCGAACATGCGTACCGCGAGACCACGTTCCGCGAGTGCGGCGGTCAGCACCTCCAGTGGCAGCGTGTGGTTCTCGCCGGGCACACAGGCGAGCACGACGGTGCCACCGGGACGTTCCTCGGCCGGGGGCCGGGTGCAGCGCCGCAGCGCGCCGGAGACGTGCCAGGACAGGAGGTGCTCCACCTCGACGTACCTCTCCCCGGAGCTCTCCCACTTTCGTCCGACGGCCTGCAGCGCCGGCATGATCACCTCCGTCCATGCCGTGATCAGCCCGTGCTCGTCGATGGCGGTCCTCAGCAGCTCGTCCAGCGCGACGGCGTCGAGGCGCAGAGCCGCGCGAGCGACTCCCTTGCACTCCTGCCGCACGTCGCCCAGTCGCAGGCCGGTGCCGGCCCGGCTGCGCGCACGGACCGGCGGTCCCGCAGGTGCGGCGTCGACGGACCGGGCCGCCCGTTCCGCGGCCGGTGTGCCCTCGCGGGCCGTGCGAGCGGCCTCGGCCGGTGGGAGTCCGGTCGCCGTCAGGGCACACATCCGCTCCAGCCGCGCCACGTCCGCGGCGGCCCAGCGACGGTGCCGGCCACCGGTGTGGGTGTCGGGGCCCAGGCCGTAGCGCCGGTCCCACGTACGGACGGTCGTGGGCGCCACGCCGAGACGCCTGGCCACCTCGCCGGTCGTCAGCCCGCCGGTGCGCCGCGCATCCTCGCCCTCGCCTTCGCGCACTGCCATGGCACCCATGGTACGACGCACAAACGACGCATGTTGCGTGCGTCGTTTGGGCGTCGAAGACTGGCGCACAACACCGGCCACCCCGAAAGGCACGGCGGCCGTCCCGGCTCGGCGGACGGCCTTTGACCCCGTCTTCGACGCTCGGCAGGAGGAACCGGGCCATGATCGCGAACGCGCGAACCACCACCGCCCCATCCCCACGAGCCGGCGCCCCGCCGACGGAGGAGACGCGCTACGAGGAGGAGCTCGCCCGCGGCCTGCGAGCCGCGGACGAGAACGCCTTCGCCGCGATCTACCGCCGCTGGGGCTCGCTCGTCCACACCATGGCCACCCGCTCGCTCGGCGACACCCACGAGGCGGAGGACGTCACGCAGCAGGTGTTCCTCAGCGCCTGGCGCGGACGCGCCGGCTTCCGCCCCGAGCGAGGCCCGCTCGGCGCCTGGCTCGTCGGCATCACCCGACGCAAGATCGTTGACGCTCTGGCGGCCAGAACGAGGCGCCTGGCACTGATCGACTCCGCCGCCCACACCATCGACCCGGCACGCCCCGACGGAGCGGCGCCGGACGACGTCCTGGACCGGGTCCTCCTGGTCGACGAACTGTCACGCCTGCCGCAACACCAGCGGAAGGTACTCTGCCTGGCCTTCTACGAGGACCTCACCCAGGCCCAGATCGCCGAACGGACCGGCATGCCCCTCGGCACCGTGAAGAGCCACGCACGCCGTGGCCTGCACCGCCTGCGTCGTGGGATCGAACAGGGCCGTGTCGACACGACGGACGCCACAACGACACACGGATAGCGGCCGACGAACGAGCGCCGCCCGCATCCGGCGCGGCGCCCGCGCACGAAGCAGGTACGAGTTCCCGCAACCGGCGGACACTCATCGCTCAAGGATTGATTGTCATGACCTTCCGGCTCCCCCTCGCCATCGCCGCATCGGCCGGCGCCTGCGCCCTCGCGCTGGGTTCCGCCGTGCCCGCCTTCGCGGCCTCCACCACTGAAACCAATGACTCCGCCATGGTCTCCGTCTTCCACGGCGTCCCTGGTCTCACGGTCGACGTCTACGCCAACGGCAGTGAACTGCTCGGCGACTTCAAGCCCGGCACCCTCACCGACCCGCAGGCCCTCGACCCCGGCACCTACGACATCCAGGTCTTCGCGGCGGGCCAGGGGCCCGACGGCGCACCGGCCATCGAGAAGGAGATCCAGGTACCCGCGGGAGCGAACGCGACGATCGCCGCCCACCTCTCCGCCGACGGCAAGCCCCAGCTGACGGCCTTCGTCAACGAGGTGTCGAAAGTGGGCGACGGAAAAGCACGGCTGACCGTACGTCATGTCGCCGCCGCCCCCGCGGTCGACGTCCGAGCGGGCGGACAACCGGTGTTCACCAATCTGACGAACCCCAAGCAGGACACCGCCGTCGTGGACGCCGGCACCGTCGCCGCCGATGTCACCCTCGCGGGCACGGACACCGTGGCCATCGGCCCGGCCAACCTGAACCTCCGGGAAACCACCAGCAACGTCGTCTACGCCTGGGGCAGCGCCGCGGACAAGAACCTGGCGCTGAAGACCCAGACGTTCAGCGGCATGGAATCAGCCTCCAACACCCTCAACACCGCAGGCATCGGCGCCCCCGCCACCACGGACCCCGGTGGCCAGTGGGTGGCCTGGGCCGCCGCGGCCGGCACGGTGACCGTCACGGGCGTCCTCGTGGCACGCCGGGCTCCGGGCATACGCGCCTGACCACCTGCGCGGAGCTCGCACGAGCCCGGTGACAAGGCACACCCCACGCGACACCGGAGGGTACGGTGGCACACGTCGAGCCCGCGCACCTCGTGGAACTGGCCCTCGGCAACGCCGTGACGGGCGATGCCGTCGGTACCCTGCGGCACATCGACACCTGTGTCGTGTGCCGGGAGGCACTGGCCGGGATGACCCGTGTGGTGACCGTGGCACGCCGCGTCGGCTTCTCGGATCTGCCGAATCCGCCCCCGGAGCGGGTCTGGGAACGGATCGCGCGGGAACTGTCCGAAACCTCGGAGCGGACGTCGCGGCTTCGCTCCGAAAGGGACCAGGACCAGGGCTGAGGGGAGCGTGCCGCGGCTCCCCTCACGCATCAGCTGTGGCGACGGAGGCCGTCGACGGCGGCCCGGCCGGGGGCCCGCGCGGAGGCGGGCGCAGGCGCCGAGTGCGACGCCGGCGCGAGAAGCTCCACCGCCTCCCGCAGCCCCGGCGGGCGGAGCGCCCCGGGCACCACGGGTGCCATCCAGCCGGGGCCGATGGTCAGGACGGAGGGCCGGCCGCGCGCACCCCGCACCCCCCAGCTCATCCCGGCCACATGCCGTGCGAGAGGCCGGCTGGCCGTCGTCCGGGACTGCGCCCACAGCGCCACCGCCCGGGGGCCCGTCCGGCGCACCGCCTCGACCAGTGCCTCGCCGGGCACCGCGGCACCGAGCATCCGCACCGGCACGGCACGTTCGCTCAGCGCCGCGGCCAGTGCCTCCAACGGCAGACTGTGGCCCTCGCCGGGAACACAGGCCAGGATCACCGGCCGGGCGCCCTCACTCTCGTCCGGTACGGTCCCACAGCGGCGCAGCGCCCCCGAGACGTGCCAGGACAGCAGGTGCTCGACCTCGACGTACCTCTCACCCGATCGCTCCCACTGGCGGCCGACGGCCTGCAGTGCCGGCACCATGACGTCGGTCCAGGCCGTGACGAGACCGCGCTCGGTGATCACCGAGTCGAGCATCCGGTCGACGGCGGGAGAGTCCAGGCGCCGGGCGGCGCGCACGAGTCCCCGGCCGCGTTCGTCACGGTGCGGCCGGGCAGCCGGTGCCCTCTCTTCGGGCGAGCGCCTCGGATGCGGTGGACCGGAGGGCCCGCCGAGGGTGCCCTTGCCGGGTTCCGCGGCGGCCCGCGCCTCCGCCCGCGCCAGCCGCGCGGCTTCCGCCGGCGGCAGTCCCCCGTTGGTGAGGGCACACATCCGTTCCAGCAGCGCGATGTCTTCCGCGCTCCAGCGCCGGTGTCGCCCTGTGTGATGCGCGGCGGGCCCGATGCCGTAGCGCCGGTCCCAGGAGCGCAGCGTGGTCGGAGCGACGCCCAGCAGGCGCGCCACGGAACCGGTGGTGAGGCCGCCCGTCACACCGGATGCCCCGTCAGCGTCGTTCATCCGGGCAGCTTACGACGCACGAACGACGCAGGTTGCCGCGTTCGTCGCGCGGACGGAACACTGAATCCGCGCGGTCGAGAACATGGCCGGCCCCCGCCGCCCCGCCCACCCCCCCCGTGGGCGGGTCGGCCCCCGTCTTCCCCGCTTCCTGCCACCGAGGCGTGTGGTGCCTCCGGTTCCGGACGAAGTCGGGGGTCGAGGTCGCTCGTCCCCTCGAACCGGTGGCTCCTCCACTCGAACCGGTGACCCGCGAGCAGCGGCAGAGGCGGTCCGGGGCGCCCGGGACGCACCCCGGTCATGCCCTCCTGACGCCCAGAAACATGTAGCCATGGGGGAACGTGTCCGTACGTGCTGCTGTCACGTGAGGACCAGGGTGCGGTCGTGAAGGTCCGCGGATTGCCGGTGACGCTGCGGCCGCAGCCCTCCTCGAGGCGCAGGGTGCGCTCGAAGGCCGCGTTCAGCGGCGCCATGGGGCCCGCGATGCGGTCGTACGGTTTCGTTCGGCCGGTGAAGCGGGTGCGGACGCCGATCCGGTGCCTTCGGGGAGGAAGATCCACGGGCCGCCGCGGCAGGACACCTCGTCCGCGACGTCGTCGCCCTCCGACTCGCCTCCGGCGTCACCCGGGAGACGGATGTCGTCGCTGCCGAAGCGGGCCCTTCCGTCGCCCTCGCCGGGACGACTCGCCGCAACCGCAGCCTGCGGGCGCGAGTCCGGGGACGGCGTGCGGCCGTCAGTTGCTGCGCCTGGTGAGGACGTGGAGGAGGACGACGATGGCAAGGGCCATGATCGTCAGGTGTATCCAGGCGGGAGCTTGCGCGGCGTCCGCCGCGATTGTCGTCAAGCTGTTCAACGTAACCTCCGGGTGTGCGAGCGAAGTGATGCGCTGTTCACGTCGCCCGCGTACCCGAAGGCGGAACGAGAACACCCTCCGGCGGCCCGCCGGTCCGACCCCACGCGGCTGCGTGTCCTGAAACGGCCCGGTGCGTTGATCCGGATGTGCCGCGCCGCGCCGGGGCTCGGCCGCTCGTGACCCACCAAGCCGCTCGTCCTGGAGTGTCCATGCCGCGTTCTTCCGGGCTCACGCTCGCTCTGGCCCTCGCCGCTGTCGTCACCGGCTCTGCCGCCGCGGCGGCACCACCCCCTCAGGACCACCTCACACTGACCGTGACCGACAGGGGTGCCCCGGACAGCAACGGCACCTTCGAGCTGTACTGCCATCCGGCCGGCGGCACCCATCCGGCCCCGCGAGCCGCCTGCGACAAGCTCGACGAACTGACCGCGTGGGGCACGGACCCGTTCGCGCCGGCGCCATCGAACGCCTCATGCACGATGCAGTACGGAGGACCTGCCACCGCCCACCTCACAGGCACGTGGGCAGGGCGACCGGTGAACGCGGAGTTCAGGCGGACCGATGGCTGCGAGATCGCCCGGTGGGACAGGTTCGGGCCCGTACTGCCGCACGCCGGGGCCTGACCGAGGCACCGCTTCGGGCCTGCTGCGCCGCTCCCCACGCGGCGCAGCGGCACGCGGTCAGCCGCCGAGCCTGCTACGCAGCAGCTGCTTGCCGAGCTCGGCGCCCTTCCGGCTGTCCGCCTGGGCCTTGCGGAAGAGTTCCGCGACTTCGGCGTCGCCGTCGCGTTCGGCATCCTGGATGTAGGTCTCCAGCCTGAGAGCGTTGTTCAAGCACGACTCGACGTACCAGATGAGGTTGTAGTTCTTGTCCTTGGTGCCGGTCACCTTGCCGGTTTCGGTGTTGCTGCTCATCAAGACGTGTCCTTACGTCGCTGGCCAATGCTGCGAGGGCGGCCGGCAGGAGCCGATGTTGCCCTCCGGTGGGCGGCTCACCGCTCGATGGGTGCCGGCCCGACGCTCCGAGAGGAGACGCTGAGCCCGCGGAGGGCCACCGTAACCACGTGCGGGAGTCGTCGACGGCCACCGCGTCGACGGAAGGGGATTGCCGTCACACCAACGGCCGCACGCGGGAGCGGGCCACCGGCTCCCCGCGGGGCTTCGGCGTACACGACGCGGAAGCTGCACTCAGGTGAGCCGTACGGGGCCGGCGGCGAAGCGGCGGAGTCCTCGGGGAGGGCCATCCCTGCTTCCTCCACTCACGTGTCATGCGGCCTCTGACGCCCTCGCGAGTGCCCCGCGCCGACGAGGCCATTCGTCCGCTGGAGGCACTTCTTGCTGACACACCCTCAGTAGCGCTCCGGTCCACGGGCGGTGGAGGCGAAGCCCGGTGGTGTGGCCGCCGGTGCCCAGCGCCCGCGACGTGACACGGCGCGCCAGCGACGTGACAGGGCGCCGCTGGGCGGGCGCCGCTCTTCCGTGACAGCGACTGTGCGCGGAGTGTTTCGAACCCGGCGAAAGTGACACTCGTCCGGAGCAGTCCTTGTCGCACCTCCGCATGCCGCTCGGAAGCACCGCCCACCCCTCACCCCGGGAGGGATGATGGACCACTCTCGCGCACCCGTGCTCGAAGCACTGCAGGAGTACCGGCGCCGCGGGGACGTCTCCTACGGGCCTCCCGGTCACAAGCAGGGCCGGGGGGCCGACCCGAGGGTCGTGGACGTCGTCGGCATGGACGTCTTCCGGTCCGACGTTCTGACGCTCAACGGTCTCGACGACCGACGCCAGTCACAGGGCGTGATCAGCAAGGCCGAGGAGTTGATGGCCGACGCGGTCGGTGCCGAGCACGCCTTCTTCTCGACGTGCGGCAGTTCCCTGTCGGTGAAGGCCGCCATGCTCACCGTGGCCGGACCGCGCGAAAAGATCCTCGTCTCGCGCAACGCTCACAAGTCCGTGATCGCGGCGGTGATCGTGAACGGCGTCGAGCCGATCTGGGTGCACCCGCACTTCGACACCGAGCGGCAGCTCGCCCACCCTCCCGAACCCGACGACGTGCGCCGTGCTCTCCAGGCCCATCCGGACGCGAAAGGGATGCTGCTGATCACCCCGACCGACTGGGGCACGTGCGGCGACATCAAGGGCACGGCCGACGTGTGCCACGAGCACGACGTGCCCGTGATCGTCGATGAGGCGTGGGGCGCCCACTTCCCCTTCCACGGGGACCTGCCCGCGTGGGGTATGGACGCCGATGCCGACCTGGTCGTCACCAGTGTGCACAAGATGGGTGGAGCCATCGAGCAGAGTTCCGTCTTCCACCTGCAGGGCGACCGGGTCTCTCCCGATGTCCTGAAGCAGCGCGAGGACCTGCTCGGCACCACCAGCGCCTCGCCACTGGTCTTCGCGACGCTCGACGGCTGGCGGCGCCAGATGGTGGAGCACGGGCACGAGCTCCTGGCCGGCGCCCTGCGTCGCGCGGCCCGTGTGAGGAAGGCCGTGGCCGACCTGCCGGGCCTGCGCCTCATGGACCGCGAAGTGGTGGAGGCCGGTCTGGCGTTCGACCTCGACCCGTTGAAGCTCGTGATCGATGTCCGCGAGCTCGGCATCAGCGGCATGCAGGCATGCGAATGGCTGCGCACACACCGCCACGTCGACGTGGGCGGCTCCGACACCTGCCGTTTCAGCGCGTCGATCCTCCATTCCGACGACGACCAGACGGAGGACCTGCTGATCACCTCGCTGGGCGCCCTCGTGGATGCCGCGGATTCCATCGAGCGGCAGCCTCGGGTGGACCTGCCCGCGCCCGGAGCCCTCGAACTCGAGCAGGTGACGCTGCCGAGGAAGGCGTTCTTCGCCGAGGCGGAGCAGATCGCGGCGGAGAAGGCCGTCGGCCGGATCGCCGCGGAGATGATCAGCCCGTACCCGCCCGGCGTTCCGGCCATCGCTCCGGGCGAGCGGATCACAGCGGAGGTCCTGGACTATCTGCGCACCGGTGTCGCAGCGGGAATGCTGATCCCGGACGCGGCCGACCCGTCGATGAAGACCGTGCGCGTCGTCGCCGGGTGAGCAACAGGGATGAGCCCCGTCGATGGGCACTCCCCCACGCCCGGGCCGAGGACCACGGGCTGACGCGCACAGCGGGACGGCTGGTGGCGGTGTCCCCACATACGATCAACCAGTCATGCACATGGGGTGGGTTGAGAAGACGTCCGGTGATGACGCGTACCGCATGACCGGAGCGGTGTGCCAGAGGCCGGGCCTGTCGGCACTGAGCCGCGCCGTCGGCGAGCTGCGTGCCGTGACCTGCTCGGTGCCCTCGCGGCGAAGGCCGGGGCACACGCGGAGGCACGCGTCCTCATGGCGGCGTGAGCTCGCCCCAGACCGCCGCGAAGCCCGCCTGAGCAGGTGGATGTCAAGCGGGCTTCACCCTCGGTGTCGGTCCGGCGGAGAACGGGGGTCCCCGCCGGACGCAACCGGAGGGCGGCCCGTCGCGAGCACTGCGGTGACGGGGTACTTCACGCCCGGCGACGCACCGTACGGCGGCCGTCGGTTCACTTCACGGTGACGGGTTCCGTCGCCTCGGCCAGTACCTGCCGGCCGTCCCCGCCGGTCACCACCACTCGAGGCAGATAGGGGCCTTCCCGGTCATAGGCGTGCGTGGTGGTCGCCGCGCGCGTCTCCTGCCGAGTGCCGTCGCCGAAGTACCACTGGTAACGGTATCCGTCACGGGGCTGCGCGCCGTCCGTCGTCGCCGTGAGGCGCACCTCCGCACCGACCTGCGTCTCCCTGGACGCGGTCAGCTCCGTGCTCGGCCCGCCGGGGGCGAGGTGGAACCACTGCCGTACGCGCGGGTTGAGAAGAAAGGCGTCGGCGTACTGCCGGGCCCCGGCGATGTCGGGGTGGCCGACGGCCGCGGAAAGGCACTGGACAGGTGTGGAGCTGAGTTCCGGGCAGGCCTTCTTGCGCAGGGGGTACATCGGGTCGGTGAACGGAGAGCCCCACACCGTCGAGCGTGGGGCGTAAAGGGCACTGTCCAGGGTGAACAGCCCATCGGCCGCGACCGCGTACGCACCGTCCGGCGAGGCGTCGTTGGCCGCCTCGGCCGCCTGGCGGTAGGCGTCGTTGGCCAGCTGGGTGTACTGCTCGTAGCGGCCGGTCACCTTGCCGATCGCACCCTTGCAGGCGCTGAACCACGACCCCGCGAGCCCGGGCGCGGTGCAGTGCTTCACGGGGATCGGGGAGCTGCTACGGCTGACGGCGTAGTAGAAGTTCGCCACGACGACCTTCGGCCGGCCGGGAAGGGAATGCGCCTTCTCGATCGCCGCCTGCATTCCGCGGCCGCCGTATCCCACTTTGGCGCCGCTGAAGTAGGGCACGTGTTTCGCCGGGTTCTGCGGTGCCGCGCCGACGCCGGAGCACTCGCGCCGGACCGCCTCGGGCAGGTTCTTCGAACCGGGGGTGATGCCCACGCCGATACCGAAGAAGGGGTCGAGGTCGTTGATGCATCCGTTGATCACGACCAGGTCGAGACCGTATCCGCCCGCCCGTGCCTGCGCACCCGCCTTCTCCAGCTGGCAGAAGACGTCCGGCATCTGCTGTGTGACCTCGCCGAACTCCATTTCGCCGTCGCCGTCGGGGTCCTGCTTCTCCTGCATCCGCAGACAGGCCGAGTCGTCGTTGCCCGCGGGCAGGTCGGGTGCGTCGAGTACCGCGCCCGAGATCGAGTAGTCCAGGTGCTGATGGCCCCGCCCGGTCTCACGCCCGAGTAGCCGGCCCGTCAAGTACGGGAACTTCTGGTCGTGTTCGAGGCCCTGCCCCCAGACCACCGAGTCGCCGACCGAGGCCACCCGTACCGGATGACAGCCCCTCCTGATGCTGTCCTGCCAGACCTTCCCGTACGAACCGGGGTCCTCCCCGGCGGACGCCGGCAGCACGCGAGCGTCGACCTGCAGGGCTGTCTCGGTCGCCGGCACCCGGTCGAACGGGATGCTGAACGCCGCTCCGGACACGGCCGCACCCATGACGACCTGCCCGCCGGCCACCTGCTCCTGACCGGCACGCACCCGCCATTCGACCGTTGCCCCGCTCCTCGCCGCGGCGGGGTCGTACAGCTGCACCCGGCCCCGCACCGGCCCGCTGCAGACCGGATCGGGGGTCAGGTCCACATCGAGGACGAGGGGGTAGGCGCCTGCCGAAGAGGCGTCCGACCGGGCCGTGGCCGGGAGCGCGGTGGCCGTCTGGGCCAGCAGAGCCACTGCCGCCGCCGGAACAACAGACCCGGACAGGGTCCGAAGACGGCGGGATAACTCCCTTCTGCGGGGATTGGCACGCCCGCCGCCGTCCTCACGCCGCCGTGTCACCCACCGAGACCACCTCATGCTCACACCAATGCCCCTGATTCTCTTGCGTATCGGTCCGCTGCGGAGTCACTCAACGCCGCACCAGTGGTGATCATGACAGGAGGAAGCAGGAACGAAACACACGGCGAGTCGATGACGGAGTGAGTCTGATCACTTGCCGACGGTTACAGAATGAACCATCCGCCCCCGAAGAGGTGGCCCCCGCGGGATCCCGTTCGCAGACGTCGTCCCCGTGGCATAGTGCTGCATCAGCCGAGTCCTGGTTCCGGAACGGTACGCACCGCGGAGAGGGAACATGCGCACCTTGACGTTCGTCATTGGTACGGGCCGCAGCGGCTCGACCGCGCTCTCACGCATCCTCAACGCCCACCCCGACGTGCTGAGCCTCAACGAGTTCATGGCCTCGGTGGGGGACGCGGCTTTCCCCGAAGGAGAGGTGTCCGGCAGTGAGTTCTGGCAACGGCTCTCCCAGCCCGCGCCGCACTTCGAGCGGATGATCCGCAGTGGTCTGCCCCTGCCGGAGTTCCTCTACACGCGCGGCCCCGGCAGATACTCCTCGGAGACCACCGGCATTCCGGCCCTGTCCCTCATGGTGCTGCCTCACCTCACCGACGACCCGGACGGACTCCTCGACGAGCTCCACGCAGAAGTGGCCCGGTGGCCCGGACGCACCGCCGCTGCGCATCACCAAGCACTGTTCGGGCTGCTCTGCGCGCGGTTCGGGCGCTCCGCCGTCGTGGAGCGCTCCGGTTACTCGACGGGCTGGGCCCCGACGCTACGGGCCGCCTTCCCGCACGCGCGCTTCGTCCACATGTTCCGGGACGGGCCGGACTGCGCCCTGTCCATGAGCCGCCACGTGGGCTACCGCACCATCGCCCTGCTGCGCGAGATCAAGGCTCGAGCCGGCATCGACAGTTTCGCCGACCTGACCGAGGCCCACGTCCGCTCGCTGCCGCCGGACCTGGCGCCGCTCCTCGAGGAGCGCTTCGACCCCGCCCTCGTCCGCGACCGGAAGCTGCCGCTGCGGACGTTCGGCACCCTGTGGTCGGAACTCGTCATCCAGGGCACGCGGTTCCTCAGCGGACTGCCCTCCGATCAGCGCACCACCCTCGCCTACGAGGACCTCCTCGACGCCCCGCGCGAAGAGCTGACACGGCTGGCAGCGTTCGCCGGGGTCACCCCGCGCCCGGACTGGCTCGACACCGCGTGCGCGCTCCTCGACCACGGCCGCCGCGGCTCCGCCCGGAAACTGACGGCCGCGGAGCTCGAGGAACTCAACGAGAGCTGCGCACCGGGGACCAACGCCTTGAAGGGCCACTTGAGCCAGTGACCCCGAGGCCCGCTGCACGGACACCGGCCACGCGGTCTCACCGGACCGGCGGCGACGATCCGCGCGGCCCGGCTCCCTCACCGGGGAGAGGGATCCTCCAGCAGCGGGATGCACGGCGACAGGAACTCCTCCACGCCTTCGACGATCCGCCCGTGGACCATCCGCAGGACGCGGACTTCGTTCTCCCGGCCGGGGTCCTTGGCGTCCCGTAGGTGCATCACGCCGTACGAACCCGGCGCCATACGGCCGATCTCGACGAGGAATTCCAGGATTCCGGCATCACGGTGGTTCCGGAAGTCCCCGAAGCGGACGAACACTTCTCCGTTCATCCACCGCAGATCGAGCAGATGGGGACTGCCGGTCTCCCGGATGCGGCCTTCGATGGTTTCGGCGATCTCCCGGGGACGGTCGTGCCCCTGATCGTCGTCGTCGGCTCCGGCGCTCTCCCGCACGTTGATCCAGCCGTGGTATTCGAACACCGCCGCAGCCTATCGACGAGCCCGGCGAATCTCGCCCCGCTTCGGCCGGGGCGGCACGAACGCCGGCTCCGTGCCGGTGCGGTGCCGCGCCGTGCCGGTGCCGCGCCGTGCCGTGCCGGTGCGGCGAGCGCCCGCGCCCTGGACCCGGAGCGTGTCAGCCGTTGAGGGAGCGCATCAACTCGGGTGCGTAACGGTCACCGGACGCGACACCGCGTGGGGCGACGGCCTCGATGGCCGCAAGGTCCTCGTCGCTGATCGTCACGGCCGTGGCGGCGGCGTTCTCCTCCAGGAGCCGGCGCCGCTTGGTGCCGGGGATCGGTACCGCGCCCTGATGCAGCGCCCAGGCCAGGGCCAGCTGGGAAGGGGTGATCGACTTTTCCTCGGCGATGCGGCGCACCTGGTCGACCACGGCGAGGTTGCGGGCGAAGTTCTCGCCCTGGAAGCGCGGATCGGTGCGACGGAAGTCGTCGGCGGCGAAGTCGTCGGGCGTGGTGATCGCGCCCGAGAGGAAACCTCGGCCCAGCGGTGAGTACGCGACGAGACCGATGCCCAGTTCGTCCAGGACGGCCCCCACGCCGTCACCTTCGAGACCCCGCTCGAACAGGGAGTACTCGCTCTGTACGGCGGTGAGGGGGTGCACACCGTGCGCTCGCCGGATCGTCGCCGCGGCGGCCTCGCTGATGCCGAGGTAGCGGACCTTGCCCGCGGTGACGAGTTCCGCCATGGCCCCCACGCTCTCCTCGATGGGAACGTTCGGGTCGACTCGGTGCAGGTAGTACAGGTCGATGTGGTCGGTGCCGAGGTTGCGCAGTGACCGGTCGGCGGCGCGGTGGATGTATTCCCGCGTGCCGTTGTGACCGAGCATGACCCCGTCGTCGGTGAATTCCACGCCTGTCTTGGTCGCGATCACGGCCTTGTCGCGGCGCCCGGCCAGGGCCTTGCCGATGAGCTGTTCGTTGATGAACGGCCCGTAGCCCTCGGCGGTGTCCAGCATGGTGATCCCGAGTTCGAGAGCCCGGTCGATCGTGGCGAGCGCCTCCGTATCGTCGGTCGCGCCGTAGAAGGCGCTCATGCCCATGCACCCGAGCCCTTCGACGCCGACAGTGAGGCCCTGGCTACCCAGTGCGCGCTTCTCCATGTCTTCCACTCCTTCGATCCCGCATGTAACTAACTGGATAGTTCGAGCTTGGAGTACGGCGACCCAACTTGTCAATAACCAGATAGTTACTTGGTAGGGTGATCGCCATGGCACGGGACTCCAGCGCAACCAAGGCCCGGCTCCTCGACGCGGCCCTCACCGAATTCGCCGCCCACGGGGTCGCCGGTGCGCGCGTCGACCGCATCGCCGAAGCGGCCGGAGCGAACAAGCGGCTCATCTATGTCTACTTCGGCAACAAGGAGCAGCTCTTCGACCACGTCATGCAGCGCGCCCTGGAGGCCGGGGCCGAATCCGTGCCCTTCGGCGTCGACGACCTCCCCGCCTACGCGGGCGCGATCTTCGACCACCTCATCGCCCGGCCGGAACTGATGCGCCTGGTCGCCTGGAAGCAGCTGGAGCGCCCCGCGGCCACATCGGGCCAGGGCGAGGCCTACGCCGCCAAGATCGAGGCGGTGGCCGCCGCCCAGCGGGCCGGGCGGATCGACGCCTCCTTCGAGCCGTCCGACATCCTGACGCTGGTACTCGCCCTCTCCCAAGCCTGGTTCACGGCAGCGGGCGGCCCGGCCACCGATCCGGACGGCTCCGCCTGGGGCGAGCAGCGACAGGCACTGCACCGGACCGCCGTCGTGGAAGCGGTCAGACGCCTGACCACCCCCGTCGAACACGGCTGACGTCCCCGGGGCACCGGGTCTGCCGTCCGCCCGCCGACCGCGGCGTGCGAACCGAGGCGTCGCGACACTTCCGGCTTGCGCGGGTCAGCCGGTCCGGCCGTCACCAAAAGGGGCTCGCGGAGTTGTAGTGGTGCGGGCCCCGGTCACCTGCGGCCCGGTCGGACGGGTGACACTTCCAGCTCCCGCTGGGAGTCACGCGGCCGCTCAAGAGGTACCTGGGTCGTGCGCCCGGGACGGCGAGGTGGTGATCATGGGTTTGGTCGGTCAGCGCATCACGGGCGCGGCCCTCGTGGGCGGGCTGCTCCTCACGGCGGCGTGCGGTGACGACGCGTCCGACGAGCCGCGGCCAAGACCGACCACCCCAGTCACCGCCACACCGGAAGCCCCGAGCCGGGCGGCCACGCCGGGGCCGACCGTCTCGCAGACACCCGGCCCGACCGCCCCACGGGACCCGGTCGCGGCCGAGGACGAGATCAACATCGCGTGGGCGCGCTTCTTCGATCCGCGATCCTCCGTCGACGAACGGGTGAACGTCGTGGAGGACGGCCAGCAGTACGCCCTGATGATCGAGGCCTTGGCCACCGATCCCAAGGCCCGGCTCCTGCGGGCGAACGTCGACGCGGTGACTTTCGGCTCCGACCTGCGGGCAACGGTCCACTACACGCTGCTCTCCGGTGGGGAGACCGTCGGCCCGGGCAGCCCGGGCACCGCGGTACGGCAGGACGACGCGTGGAAGCTGTCGTTCACCACGGTCTGCTCCCTCACCGCGTACGGCAGCGACGTCCCGCCGGCCGCGACGTGCCCGGCCGCGTCGGACTGAGCGGACGCTGACGGCCGGACAGGCCACTTGGGCCGGCTGAACTCCCCGCACCGGCACCGAGTACGGCGCGGTTGTCTACGTGTGTCTACGTGCAGGAGTTCCTGTCCGCCGGCAACCATGCGATCAGCGGTGCGCAGCGCACCGGAAGCGGCACATTCGCGCTCCTGGCCGCCGCCGAGGGGCTGTACCGGGGGACGTCCTGGAGGACGAGCCGTACGACCCGCAGGGGGCGGGGCTGCGCCGGGAGGCGCAGGCCGTCCATGTGCGGCTCCTCACCCGGCTCGCCTCGGCCGCCCCGGCGAAGCGCGCCGCCGCCAACGGGTGTACGCCGCAGCGATGAACGAGATAGAGGTGTGACCCCGGCCGCCTCCCCCTCCATCCACCGCGGCCCGGTGGCCGTACCGGGAAGCGGGTGGTGAATCGCGAGCCGACGGACACTTGTACCGCGTTACGTCGTGTCCCGGTCGTCGCCCGGTTCCGAGGTGGTGCCCGTCAGGAAGCCGCCGGCACAGAGGTCCAGCGCCAGAGCGACCGCCCGGCGGGCGGCCCGGTGCCGACTCACCGCATGCTCTTCCGGCCCGGCGAACCGCTCGTCCTGCCCGGTGTCGGCTTCGTCACCGCCGGCCAGGTCTTCGCCACCGCCCGCACGCGCGCCGCCCTCGCCAGATCGGCAGGAGCTCAACCGCACTTCAGGTCAACCAGGCACCATGAAGTTAATGGTGCTACTTTCACTAGCACCATGCTGTTGAGACTGAACACCGCGGACAGCCGGCCCCTGCACGAGCAGGTCGCGGGTGCGATCCGGCGCGCCATCGCCGAGGGCGAATGCGGTCCAGGAGACCGCCTGCCTCCGGCGCGGGACCTTTCCCGGGCCTTGGGCGTCAACGTCAACACCGTTCTGCGGGGCCTGCGGGCACTACGCGACCAGGGGGTTCTCGAGTTCCGGCGGGGTCGCGGTGTGACCGTCGCCGCCGCGGCGGACGAGCGCTCGGACCTGCTGGATCGCGTCGGTGGCCTGGTGGCCGACGCGGAGCGCCTGGGATACAGCAAGGCCGACCTCATCGAGATGATCAGGGGGATTACATGAAGGAACGCACGGGCCGAGGGAGCGGTGCGACGTGGGGCGTCGTCGGCTGGAGCACCGCGGTACTGATGCTCCTCATCGCCATGCCTCTTGCTGCGAGCGGGCGGCTGCCGGAGCGACTGGCCACACACTGGGGCGGTTCAGGGGAACCCGACAGCTCCATGCCCCTGTGGGCCGCCGCGCTCTACCCGGCGCTCATCTGGTCCGTCCTGGCGCCGGCCGTGCTGCTCGGCCGACGGCGGGCGAACGGCGGAGCGAGCGGCGTCGTGCGTGACTGGTCCGGCGTCACGCTGCTGTCCGGAGGAGTCTTCCTGGTCGGCGGGCAGGCCTCGGTCGTGCGGGCCAACCTGGACCGCTCCGACTGGCGCGAGGCCGACTCCGTGGCGGGCTGGCTCGTGGGCATCGTCGTCGTCGCGGTCACCACGGGCCTGGTCACCCGGCTGGCCGGCGGCGGAACCACCGCCGCTCGGGCGGAGGCGACGGACCGCCCGCGCATGGACCTCCCTGCGCATCAGCGACTCGTATGGCTTTCCCGGACCTCGAACCCCTGGCTTCACGCCGTCGCGGCATGCACCGGGCTCGTGGCCCTGGGCGCCGTCGTCGCCGCGGTCGGCGGTCTGACGGGTCTGCACTGGGCGCTGATCGCGCCCTTCGCGATGACCTCGCTCGTGGTCCTGGGCTGCGCCTCGGTGCAGACGACGGTCAGCGAAGAGGGGCTGAAGGTGTCGTTCGGCCCGTTCGGCCGGCCGGCGCGCCGCTGGGCCCTTGCGGACATCGAGTCGGCCCGCGCCGAGAACCGCACGCCGGCGCAGGTGGGCGGATGGGGGTACCGGTTGAGCGGACTCGGGACCACCGTCATGCTGCGCAGTGGCGAATGCCTGGTCATACGTTCCAAAGGCAGGGACTTCGCCGTGAGCGTCGACGACGCCGCACGCGGCGCCGCGCTCCTGACTGCCCTGGCCGAGAGGAACACGGACGCGCGCCTCTAGGGCGTGCCACGGAGAGGGCGACCCTCGGCCCGCAACCGAAGCGCCGTCGCGGTCCAGGGGGACGCTCGCTCGCGGCACCGGCGTACGTGCCACCGAGTGAACGCCCCCACCCGGCGCGGGACTCACACCCCGGAATGCGACGCCGACGCGTGATTCCTGCGCATCGAAACGGGCGTGGTCCAGCCCCACTCGTCGTCAAAAGACATATTCGACTCCCCCGTTGCCTTGCTCGGACTGACCGCTTTGCGCGCGTCACGCTACACAGGTCGGCACCGAAGGGCTACGGATCATGGATCATGGGTGGGCATCCTTGATGTGTCCTACAAGGGAAGCTGTCGTTTCCGACGAGCGATGTCGGCCAAGGAGGGCGCGCCACTCGCCCGTTCGAGTGATGGGATCCCGTTCGAGGCAGGTCTGAGCGCCCCGGCTTGTTCGATGCACAAGCGGCCCGACGCCCGCCTACCCGTCCAGTCCTCCCCCGCGTGCACTGCCGCGCCATCCGGGCCAGGGTGGCGCCAGGAGGTGATGCGCACATGAGCATCGACGACTTCGGGGGCGGCCAGTCACCCCATTCCGACATCCTGGTCGTCACCACCAACGACGTCCCCGGCCACCAGGTACAGCAAGTCATCGGCGAGGTGTTCGGACTCACCGTGCGCTCCCGCCACCTCGGCAGCCAGATCGGGGCCGGGCTCAAATCGATGATCGGCGGCGAGCTGAAGGGGCTGACCAAGACGCTGGTCGAGACCCGCAACCAGGCCATGGAACGGCTGACCGAACAAGCACGCGCACGTGGCGCCAATGCCGTACTCGCGTTCCGCTTCGACGTCACAGAAGCCGCCGATGTGGGCACGGAGGTGTGTGCGTACGGCACAGCCGTGATCGTGGCACGGACCTAGCTAGCGGCCGCGACCTCCGGCCCTAGACGGGAATGAAGGGGGTCGCGAGGAAGGCGGCGAAGGCGCCCAGCGCGATGCCGCCCGCCAGCAGGAGGAGGATCGTCTGCCCCCACCGGCCCTTGCCGTCGGCGCGGACCACCTTACTGGGGTCGCTCGGGTCGTAGCTGATCTCGATCCGGAGCCGGCCGCTCGTGTCGTAGTACGTCCGCGTGTTGCCGTTCAGGTCCGCGTACAGGTAGAGGCTCGGCTCCGAGGCGATGTGGGCGTAGTCCGCCGTCACCGTGATGCCGTGACGGGGCAGCCGCCAGCGCTCGGCCACGGTCGGGAACAACAGCGCGACCGCGCCCGCGAAGGGGAAGGCGACACCGCCCGTCAGCCAGACGAAGATCATCAGGACGGGGTGCACGGCGAGCGAGACGACCACGCTCATCACGGCGATCGCCAGGACCGAGACCAGCACGAAGCGCTTGACCCGCCGCCCGAGGGCCTCTCGCGGAGTCTCGGGCTCCCGCTCGGCGGGGCCGGTGGTGACGAGGGTGGAGCCGTCCACCGTGGCACCGTCCTCCGGGGCCGGCGGAAGCGCGGCGTTCACGGCCTGGGCGAAGGCGCCGGCGGCGGCCTCGCTGACGCCGTCGATCCGATGGACGGTCGGCTCGGTCCCGGAAGGTGCCGTGAGCCTGACCTCGACGGCGCGCCGGTCCGCGCGGACGAGCGCGACCGCCGAGAGAGGGATGCGGTACTCCCGGTCCCCTCGGCGCAGGATCAACCCGTCGTCACTGACGCGCAGATCGGTGTTCCGGCCGCCGCGCAACACGGGTATGGAAGGCGTGATCGACATGACCGGATCCTATGTACACACGGCATGTCCGCAAAGCCCCCACACTCCCTTCACCAGGCATGAGGGCGCCGTCGCCACACGCCCAGTCGGCCCGCCGCATCCTCGCCCCGTGGGCACGGTCGGGAACCGGCGGCCAGGACCTTCCCCCGGGATCCGCGGTGACCCGGCCACCTCGAGTGACGCCGTCCGGGCACGGGGCGTCGGCCGGCGGCCGACGTCACCGCCCCGAAGACGGGAGCCCGCCCCGGGCGGGCCCCTCCGGTCAGCGGCCTACGACGCGGCTGCCGCTCTCGACATCACCACCCTGTGCGCGTCGCGCAGCAGGTCGGGGGCGAGCCGGCGGTGAACCGGCGACAGCCGTGACCAGATGCGCCGCCCCATCGGCCGGTGGTAGCGGATGATCGTGGCCAACGACACCTGGGCGTCCTCGACCCGGATGACGAGGTTGCCGGTCATCATGCGGGAGTGGGCCTCCAGAGTGACCCACCCTTCGCGACTGCGGGCGACCTTCCATCCCGCCACGCGGTCGGGCGCCACGCCCCGCTTCAGGCGCAGGCCGAGCAGGACCCGCCAGATGAACTGGCCCTGAATTCCGGCGACGTCCTCGAACGCCGCACGGGCCCACTGCTCCGGCGACCGGTGCGCGGCCGCATGGGTCTCCAGGGTGAAGAGGTCGAGGTAGTCGGGATCACCGATGGAACTGAGATCACGCACAGCCCGGGGGACGGTGGACTGTTCACGAACGGTCAATTGGGGCTTCTTGTCGGCTGACGACACCGTGGTCCTCCTCAATGCACCCATTCCGAGCCCTTGTTGGGGCAGGGTCGAACCCAACGTAACATACATACATGTACGTATGTCAGTGGGTGGTGCCGGGGCCTCGCGGGCGTGTGCGGCAAGCCGCCGCCGTGGCCGTCAGGGTCCGTGACAGGTTCTCGGCCTGCCCCTTGACCTCATGCGCGGCCCCTTCGGTGGGGGAGGCACGGTCCGGGCCGTCGTGGAGCGGGACCAGTAGCTGCCCACGCAGGGTGTGCCGGCGCGCCATCAGCACGGCGTGCCAGTGCGGTGCCGCCGCGTCCCGGTCCGCAAGGAGCGGCTCGCTCAGCTTCGCCTTCCCGGCCGTAGCGGTTGTGTTCGGGGCGGAGGTGGTGCTGCGCCCCTTTCACGCGCCATCGGAACCGAAGGGCAAGCCGGCGCGAGCAGGTGCCACCGGAGCTACTGACGACGAGGGACAACCCGCTCCGTCCCGTGTCGTATCCGCACGCCCTGCCTATTGGCACCCCTCCGAGGGTTTGGGGTAATGGCCCGATGACCGAATCTCGGGACGGACGCCCGGACCCGGTACGCAAACCATCCGGCAAGCCTCCATGGACCCTCAGCGGGTGCTCCTCGATGGCAGCAGGCATCGCCGTCGTTTTCCCGTTCGTGATCGCCGGCGGCATCGAACAGGGAACGACTCCCTGGTACATGGCACCGCTCGCGGTCCTGGCTCCCCTGAGCCTGATCCGTGCTGTCGGTGTCGACCGGAACCTGGGAAAGCGGGTGACGTCCCACGTACTGGCCGGCCTCACTGAGCGGAAGCCCACGGGCGACCGCGACTACGTCCTGTACCTCCGGTCCTTCCTGGTCGACAGCGACCTGAACGATACGGATCGGCCCGGTGGCGCGAACCTCCTGACCTCCCTGGCCAGCACCTTCGGGCATCGCGATCCCGCGCTTCTCGACGGCACCTGGGAAGCCCGTCTCGCCGACCTGTTCCGGCGCTTCGGCCACGTCGTGGCCGTCGGCCGCCCGGGCGAGCCCCTCCCGCTCCCGGGAGCCCAGCGGTTCTATCTGCCGCCGAAGGGCGAGGTCTGGAAGGAAGTGGTGGGCAAGGCCATCCGCCGGGCACGGCTCGTGGTCATCGTCGCCGCCGTCGGCCGGGAGTCCCGCAGCGCGGAAGGCACTCTGTGGGAGTACACCGAAGCCGTACGAGCGCTCCCGCCGTCCCGCGTCGTCCTGGTCGCCTGTGGTGGGCGCGACGCGTACGAACGCTTCCGTCATGAGGCCGCCGAGTACTTCCCGACAAGGGCGGCCGAGTTGCGCGAGGCCAAGGAAGAACTGCCACCGCCGCCGAAGCTCCCGGACTGGCCGGAGGCCCGGCGGCCTTCGAAGCTGAAGCAGGACTTTCCGCTACGCGGAGTCGTTCAGTTCGGCCCACACTGGAACGCGGACTTCGTGCACTTCGACCCCAGTGCGGAACGGGGCGTGACGCCGTACGCACGCTGGCGCCGGACCGTACGGTCGCAGGTCGACCCCTGGATGGACGCGTGCGAGCAGCGGTTGCCCGGACAGGCCGTGTACCCCACGCGCATCCGCTGGCACTGGCAGAGCAGGGCTGTCGTGACCCTGGTGTGCGGTGGGGCGGCAGTCTTCGCCTCCCTACGGTGGGACGGCCTTCTGGTGTCGCAGAGGCTCGGGCTGCTCGTGGGGCTGGTCTTCGTGCTCGCCGCTCTGGCGCGGCTGGCCGCCATGAACCGGAGCATGAGCCGCTCCGGCGTGGAGGTGCGGCTCCCGGAGATGGAGGGGGCAGCCCTGACAAAAGGCGGGCCCGTGGATTCCCGCACAACGCGGTTCCTCGTCATGGAGCACGTGATCCGGTGGCCCGGCCGCTACGGCATCGGGATCTCCCGCATCCGATCACACCTGGATGAGGACGCGAGGCACATCGATCCCCCTCACCGCGCGCTGTGGCGCGGCGTCCGCACCCGGAAAGCAGTGCTGGACCCGATCCACACCGTACGGCAGTGGCCGGTGGGTCTTGTCCTGCGCAGCCGTACGGTGGGTGTCGTACAGATGGAGAAGGACGCCGACATGACGAGCCGGCATTTCGGCCTGCGGGCTCTCGTCCGGTTCAGCGGCGTGCCCAGCACGGTCGTCGGCACCACCATAGGCGTGTTCCGGGTGCAAACTGCCGGCCAGATGCTCGTCATGGCGCTGCTCGGCCTTGTCTCGACATCGTGGTTCGGGGTCCGGGCAGGCAGCGACCTCGCCCGGAAGAGGCGACTGCGGCTCAACCCGCGCCTCCCCGAGGACCTGCTCCGGGAGCCCTGCGTCGTGTACCTCCGCCCTCAACCCGAGGACACCCTGCCTGAGTCCCCCTGGCAAGGTCCCTTGGACGTCGATCTCCACATGGTCTTCGACAAACCGGCGTTGTTCAGGGTCGGGCATGTACCGCCCTCATCGCCACCCAGCCGCCTGGCCCGACTGCCCCTTCCCCCGGACGACTGGAAAAGCGCGCTCAGCGCGGCCCTCCCCAAGTGCTGGCTGGCCGTCATCCCCGCCAGCGGCACCGCCCCCGGCACCCTCTGGCAGCTGACCGAAGCCGTACGCCTCCTTCCGCCCTCCCGACTGCTCCTTCTCCTCCTCACGCGCGAAGGCGCCGACGAGGACTATTTCCGCTTCCGCCAGGCCGCCGAGAGGGCATTCCAGGAGTACAGCGCTTCGCTTCCCGAGTCCGACCGGGCGGCCTGCTGTCCTCCGCGCCTCCCCCTGCGGCTACCGCCCCCCGCACCGCCGGGGCACCGGGAGGCGGCTCTGCGCGGCGCGATCCATTTCGCGGACGACTGGACGCCGACCGTCCTGAGCTTCAGCCCCGTGGACATCGCCGCCGGTGAAGTCCCCAGGCGGGACCAGCTTTTGCGCATACGGGCGGAACTGCGGCCGATCTTCGATCGGCTGATCCGTGAAAGCGAACAGCAGGCCCGCCGTGGTGAGTCCACACCCGGTGCGGGTCCCGGGGCGTAGTGCCGCGACCTCGATGGTGCCGGGTCAGGAGGTGAGACCGCCGCGGCGGTGCCGTGGTCGGTTCGGCAGACGGTCGCCGACACGTTTCGCAACGACGAAACACAAAGGCAAGGAGGGAAACCCACTCCTTGCCACTCTCAACGTATAGCGCACCGGGGGCCTTGCGGCAAGGCCCCCCTCGTGCCGCAGAATCTCCGGCCTGAGCAAGTGACCTGCGGAAACGGGGATGGTTCTGATGATGGACGTGATCATTGCCGGTGGCGGTCCGACCGGGCTGATGCTGGCGGGCGAGCTGCGGCTGCACGGTGTGCGCGTGGTCGTGCTGGAGAGGCTGACCGAGCCCACCGGGCAGTCCCGCGGGCGGGGTCTGCACACGCGGAGCGTGGAGATCTTGGATCAGCGCGGCCTGCTGGACCGGTTCGCCGCGGTCAGTGAGAGGTTCCAGGCCGGTGGTCTGTTCGGCGGCGTCATGAAGCCGTGGCCCGACCGGTTGGACACGGCCCACCCGTACGGCCTCGCCACCCCGCAGCCGGTCACCGAGCGGCTGCTCGACGAGCGCGCCCGCGAACTCGGTGCCGAGATCCGGCGCGGCCGCGAAGTGGTCGGGCTGAGCCAGGACGAGGACGGGGTGACCGTCGAGCTGGCTGACGGTACGGAGCTGCGTGCGCGGTACCTCGTCGGCTGCGACGGCGGCCGCAGCACGGTGCGCAAGCTGCTCGGCGTCGGATTCCCCGGCGAGCCCGCCACGGTCGAGACGATGCTGGGCGATATGGAGGTGGCGGAGGACCCGGAGAGGATCGCCGCCGTCGTCGAGGAAGTACGCCGGACCGAACTGCGCTTCGGGGCCCTCCGCGACGTGGACGGGAACGAGGGGGTCTACCGCCTCATCGTGCCCGCCGAGGGGGTGGCCGAGGACCGCACGGTGCCGCCGACCCTCGAGGAGTTCAAGGAGCGGCTGCGGGCCGTCGCGGGCACCGACTTCGGCGCGCACTCACCGCGCTGGCTCTCCCGGTTCGGCGACGCCACCCGGCAGGCCGAGCGCTACCGGGTCGGGCGGGTGCTGCTGGCCGGCGACGCGGCGCACATCCATCCGCCGACCGGCGGGCAAGGGCTCAACCTCGGTGTGCAGGACGCGTTCAACCTCGGCTGGAAGCTGGCGGCCGCGGTCGGCGGCTGGGCTCCGGAGGGGCTGCTGGACAGCTACCACACCGAACGGTACCCGGTGGGCACCGGCGTACTGGAGAACACCCGCGCGCAGATGACGCTGTTGGGGACGGATCCGGGTGCGGTCGCGCTGCGGAAGCTGTTTTCGAGGCTGATGGACTTCGAGGAGGTGAATCGCTACGTGACGGGGATGACCACCGCGGTCGAGGTCCGCTACGACTTCGGCGAGGGCCACGAGTTGCTCGGTCGGCGGATGCGGGACGTGCGGCTGAAGCGGGGGCGCCTCTACGAGCGGATGCACGGCGGCCGTGGACTGCTGCTCGACCGGACCGGCCGGCTCTCGGTCGAGGGCTGGGAGGGCCGGGTCGACCACGTCGTGGACGCCGGCGGGGAACTGGACGTGCCCGCGGTTCTGCTGCGGCCGGACGGCCATGTGGCGTGGGTCGGCGAGGATCAGCAGGATCTGCTCGGCAGCCTGCCGAAGTGGTTCGGCGAGGCCGCAGGCTGAGCATGTGTCGCGGCGTACGGCCGCACACCCGCAGTGGGAGGAGGGCTTCAGCGGACCCGACCGGCATGCGGGGGGCGCGGCGCGGCAGGGAGCGGCCCCTGCTCCGAGGACGGGCAGGGGCCGCCGTGGCCGCACAGCCACTCGGCAACCGCGCGGCCGGGGCACATGGTCACAGGGTGTCGATGGACCACCAGACCTTGTCGACGTTGCTGTTCGGCTCGAGCACGACGACCTCTCCCAGGCCGGCGCCGTAGTAGGGCGTCATGATCTGGCGGGCGGAACGGCTGAAGATCTTGTAGGCACCGTCGAAGGGTCGCTGGATCAGGTCCCATTGGTATTCGAGACCGGTGCCACAGGTCCCCTCGGTGACACGCGGCTTGTTCGCCCACGGAGCGCCCGGCTTGAGGCACATCCCGGTCTTGGTGTTGCGAATGATGTACGAGACGCCGGAGATGTGCTCGAACTCCCACTGGTCGGCGCCCAGGGTGGAACCGCGGTCCCAGACGTAGTGCACCCAGCCGTCCTGGAAGCCGTCGCCCCAGTTGTGCGGGAGCAGGCTGCCACCGGTCTTGAGGTTGACGATGTGGGCCAGCGGGCCCCGCTCGTCGGCCGTGGCGGCGCTCGCGGCACCGGCGAGCAGCGTGCCCAGCAGACCGAGGACGAGGACGAGCCGGGTCAGGATGTGTCGCATGTGAACCCCTCCGTGCAGTGAGCAGAATTCTGCTGACTTACTCTCAGGCGCCGGGGCCGGAGAGCCTTGACGTGGTTCGTGATGAGCCGGTCAGCGCCCTGCGGACAGCAGACGACTCGGTCACTGAAGGTAGCCGTGCCGTAACGGTTCGCCATTTTCCGCCGTGGCGTTTCACGCCATCAGGCGAACAGACCGGCCCAAACAAGGCCTTGAAGCGCCGGCCGCCCGGCGTGCCGAGGTGTGTGCACCTGTGAGACCCGGTGTGCCCTCAGCGTCGGGGCGCCGGGTGCGGGCGGTGCGTTTCACCAGTCGTTGTGACGGCGTGCGCGGGCGTGCGCGACGGCGTCGCGGAGGTGCACGAGGGCATGCCCGAGCGGGCGGCGGCGCACGACGTCCCCGCCGGGCCTCCTCCCGACCGCCGGTCCGTCACCGGTCCGTCACTGGTCCATGCGCAGCTCGACGTGAGGGGCGCAGAACGGGCAGCCTTCGACGTCCTCGGCCAGGAGGCGGCGGGCGTCGGTCCGGCTGATCTCGCGTTCCCGCCCTTTACTGAGCGGGCAGGTGCCGGCATGGATGCGGTAGGGGCCGCCACCGACGCGGGACAGCTCGATCTTCCATTCCGGGGGCGGGGGCGGCTCACGCAGGCGCCGCATGGCGGCTTCCTGCCTCTCCGCCTCGTCGGCGTCCCGCCGGACGCGATCAAGCAGCCACGCCAGGTACTCCTCCACGGCACGGAGCTTCTGGGAGCGGGACAGCCTTTCGGTCATACGTTCGATTCTAGCCATCGAAAGCCGTCGCGGGTCCCCCTGACCGGGCGACATCCCACCTGCAGGCGCCTTGCAACCTGTACCCAGGTACAGGTTTATCGTCGGATATGTCCCCGCCGCTCCAGGCGGCGGGACCGAGGACGGGAGCAGGCCATGACGAGCTGGGCACCGCGAGCATGCACGCTGCCCCCGGCCGAGCAGCCGATGCGGGTCGCGGAATTCGACGCGCTGTTCGCCGAGCGGCTCACCGGCTCGGCACGGCTCGACCCGCTCCGGCTGGAGATCGTTCTCGCCGGCGGCCCAGGAGTGGAGGAGGCGGTGCGCGACCTGGTGGCCCGCGAAGACGACTGCTGCTCCTTCTTCACGCTCACCGTCCACCCGGGCCCGGAGCGGCTCCGCCTGGAGGTCGAGGTCGACGGAGCACACGAGGACGTGCTGGACGCATTCCACGCCCGTGCCACGGAGGCCGCCGGCCGGGACCTGCCGTGAGCGGCGGAGGTCTGCGCAGCGGGCAGGTCGCGCGAGCGGCCGGGGTGAACATCCAGACGCTGCGCTACTACGAGCGGCGGGGTCTGCTCGCCGAGCCCGACCGCAGCCCCGGGGGCCACCGCCTCTACGACCCGGAAGTGGTCACCGCCCTGCGGGTGATCAAGGCCGCCCAGCGCCTCGGCTTCACTCTGGAGGAAGTCGCAGAGCTCCTCGAGGCAGGCCGCCACCGGCACGGCCGCCCCGTTCCCGGGCTCCGGGAGCGCGCCGCGGCCAAGCTCGCCGAGGTCGAGGCGAAGATCGCCGACCTGACCACCATGCGTTCGGCCCTCGCAGCCGCCGTCGAGGCCGGCTGCGACGACCTGAGCGGCTGCGCTTCCAGCGCCTGCTGCCCCATCCCCTTCAGCGGTCTCGCGGGGGAGAGCCGCGAAGCCGGGCCCGGCCGACGGCCCCCGCCCGCGAGGTGATCAAGCGGGCGGGAGCGTCAGCGCGGCGAGTTCTCCGAGGACTCGCGCCGCCGGCGCGGGGTCGACCAGCCACTTGAGGTGACTGCTCTCGAGCGTACGGACGTCGTACGGGTTGTCCGGGGTCAGCGCGTTGCCCTCGCGGATCAGCCGGTCCTGCAGGGCGAGCGGCAGGCTCGCGTCGCCCGCCAGCCGCACATAGGTCTTCGGGATGCGTCCCCAGGTCTCCGCCTGTGCCCGGTCCGCCGAGGTGCCGACGTCCAGGTTCTCGTCGGGCTGGAAGGTGTTCAGGAAGGTCAGGAACTCGTCATCGGTGCCGTCGGCGAAGAACGCCGCCTTGAACGCCGCGAGCGCGTCCGGGTCCGCGGTGCGGAAGTTGGTGCGCAACAGCCCGAGCTCGGCCGGGTTCCCGGCCAATGCCAGAGCCAGCGAGGCGACGTCGACCGTGGCCATCTCCGGCTCGGCGTAGTAGTCGCTGACGTCCAGATCGACCGGACACCAGGCCGAGACGTACACGATGCGGTCGATCAGGTCGGGCCGCGCGTTGGCCGCCGCGGTGGCCGTGACGCCGCCGCGGCTGTGCGACACGAGAATCACCGGACCGTTCCGCTTGGCCCGTTCCAGAATGCCGATCAGGTGCGCGGCATTGTCCGCGAGCGTGACGCCCTTGATCGAGCCGGGCGTGGTGGCGAGCCCTTCGAGGTCCTGCGGTGCCTGATAGGCACGCGGGTAGGTTGCCGAGAAGCCATGACCGGGCAGGTCGACAGCGACCGAACGGTGCCCGAGGAGGCCGAGTTCGGCCTGGAGCGGCGCGAAGGAGAAGGAGTTCGCGAAGGCTCCATGAACCAGTATGAACGTCGGTTGCATCTGTCTGCTCACTTTCTCGCCCGCGCGGCGCCGGCGAGGCATCACCCTACTCAGCGAAGATCATCGGCACTACTGGAACGAACGCTTCCCATGGGGCACTTGGCGACCCACGCGCACCGCCCCCGATGCCTGGCGTGAGGACGGGGGAACCAGGCGTGGAGAGCCCCCGTCGAAGTTCCCCGGCCCCAGGGCGTGTCGATCGGTCGAGCAGCGCCCTGATCACTGCACCATCATGCCGAGCCGTCCCGCACGGAGCCGGGCCAGGACGCGGCCGCGCTCCCGTGGGCGGAGGAAGTCGGAAGGGAACGAAGCGCGCATGAACAAGACCAGGCTGGTGTCCAGGCTCACCACGGCCACGGCCCTCGCGGTGGTACTCGGGCTCGGTACGACCCCGAGCGCCGGGGCGGCGGGCGCGGACGAGACGGGCGGCCGGCGGGCCCATGTCAGCCGTACGGCCCTGGACGGCGGCTGGGCGGGCGAGGGCGGACTGTCGCTCAACGCCGCGGACAACGCCCGTGTCGACGCCTTCATCAAGCAGGCCAGGGAGGCCGAGCGGGAGATCAGCCCGCACGTACGGGCGGCGGCCGTCCTCAGCGAGGCAGAGCTGGTCGGATTCGAGCAGCGGCTGAAGTCCCCCGACTCGCTGAAACGCAAGGTGGCCACCTCGCTGAAGGAACACCCCGGCCAGCACGTGAACGAAGCCCTGGCCGGGATCAACGACTCGGTGCGCTACACGTTCCTGTGGTCGGACCGGCACTACAGCGTCGGGGTCACGCTGGCGTCACGCCTGCTGTTCTCCTGGGACAACGAAACGGTCAAGTGGTCCAACACCTGGGGCCGCGGGAGCGGCTACAAGGCGGTCAACTCCGCCTGGCGCTCCGCGGCCTCGCGTCATGTCTTCGAGATCCAGTTCCACACACCGGCCGGCAAGTACGCCCAGGAGGCGACGCACAAGCTGTACGAGGAGCAGCGCCTGCCGAGCACCAGCCCGGAGCGGGCCCGGGAGCTCCAGCGGCAGCAGGACGCGATCTTCGCAGCGGTGCCGGTCCCGCCCGGCTCCCCTCAGCTGGCGCCCCCGACCCGCCTTCCCGTCCCGGCGGGCCGCTGAGCACCCCGGCCGGACGGAGGGACGCGGCTCACGTCAGCCGCCGACCCCGGGCACCCAGTAGTTGTGCACGGGAAGGATCCGGGGGGAGCCCTCCGTCGCCGGCCAGCCCTGAGCGGCGGCGACCGGCATCATCTTCTGCACGAACGTGTTCATCTGCTGCTCGGTCTCCCACACGTCGAAGATCTCCAGACCACCGTCGGTCGGAACGCACGCATGGGACACACAGCCGTCGAAGATGTCGGGGATGTCCTGGAGCTCGGCGTTGAACGCGTCGTACTGGTCCGTCGTGATACCAGGCAGGACGGCGTGGACGAAGACCGCCATGGCGGGACCTCCTCATGAGCGGGGCAGGGACGGATCCGCCGCCCCGGTGGCGGCGTCGCCCCAACAGCCAATAGACCACGTCCGCCCGCCGACGGCATCCGATGACCGCACCCGTATGAAGGTCCGGGTCTCGAAGCACCGATGCCTCGCGCTGTGCGCCCCGGCGGTTTCACGCTCCCGGCGGCCTCGGAAGCGGTGGGGGTGACACGACTCCGGCCCCCCGCACCGGCGGGGTAGGGTGGCACCCATGGGAAACACACGTTCGACGGGCCCCACGGGCTTCGTGTAGCCCGCCAGGAGATACCTGGTGGTGGCACGCGAACGGAGTCATGTGTCACGCACCGCCCACCATCTTCGCCCTGCACACGCCCGGAGTGCACCCGGCCGCCCACCACGGAGCCTGTGGCATTCGGTGGTTCTCCGCGACCTCGGGTACAGCGCCCGTGGTTTCAGCGACGCCGCACGGGAGTCCAGAAGGCCCCAACCGCGTCCGGTCCGCCGCACGGTCGAGGTCTACTCGTTCGCCCGGCACCAGCGGGACCCTTCTGTCGCCCAGTGGTCCAAGGTGGAGGAGCGCCGGGCCCGGCAGCGCCTGCGTTCGCAAGTGGGGAGGCTCCTCGGGCTGGTGAACCCCACCGCCGACGGGCTCGCGCTCGATGCCGCGGACACCGTGGACGTACCGCCGGCACGTCATCGGCGCGGTTCGCTCTGGCTCGCGTAGCCGGCGAACCGCGCGGCTACCCTGGCGCCATGACGATGTGCGAGCCCGTTTCCGTAAGCGTCGACGCGATGATCGAGGACCTCAGGACATTGGTCGAGGTCGAGTCCCCGTCGCGTGACGCCGACGCCCTGACGGTGTCGGCGAAGGCCGTCGCCGGTGTGATCGAGAACCGCCTCGGTGGCCAGGCCCGCCTCGTCGCGAGCGAAGCGGGGCCGCATGTCCACTGGTGCGCCGGTGGCGAGCCGAGAGTGCTGATCCTCGGGCACCACGACACGGTGTTTCCGCTCGGTACCCTCGCACGCCGGCCGTTCACGGTCGAGGACGGCCGTGCCACCGGCCCCGGCGTGTTCGACATGCTGGGCGGTCTTGTGCAGGCCATTCACGGAGTGGCGCTGCTCGAGGACCGGTCGGGCGTGGAGATTCTCGTGACCTGTGACGAAGAGGTCGGTTCGCGCGCCTCGCGCGGTCTCGTCGAGGAGAGGGCCCTCGCCTGCGGTGCGGTGCTCGTGTGCGAGGGCGCGGCCGAGAACGGCGCCCTGAAGACGGGCCGCAAGGGCTGCGGCACCTTCGAAGTCACTGTCACGGGCCGCGCGGCGCATGCCGGCCTGGAGCCGGAAGCCGGGGTGAACGCCCTGGTCGAAGCGTCGCACCAGGTGCTGGCCATCGCCGCACTCAACAGACCCGAAGCCGGTACCACCGTCACCCCGACGATCGCGTCGGCGGGCACGTCGAGCAACGTCGTGCCCGCGGAGGCGACGGTCGTCGTCGACGTCAGGGTGGAGACGGCGGACGAACAGCGCCGCATCGAGTCCGCGTTCGCGGCGCTGACCGCGCGCCTCGACGGGGCAGAGGTGTCGGTCCGGGGAGGCATCGGCCGCCCTCCGATGCCGGAGTCGGCATCGGCCGGCCTGTTCGCGCTGGCGCGCCGGGTGAGTCCCGGTATCGAGGGCAGGGCCGTAGGCGGCGGAAGCGACGGCAACTTCACCGCGGCTCTCGGAGTGCCGACGCTCGACGGCCTGGGCGCGGTCGGCGGCGGAGCGCACGCCGACCACGAGTACTTGCTGATCGACGCCATGGCCGGGCGGGCGAGCCTTGTCGCCGGCCTCGTGCACGCGATCCGCGGCTCGTAGAGAAATAAGTCCCCGCGGAGGGACCTTCGGCGGACGCCTGTCGACCCCCGGAGCGTGTTACCGGCGGTCATTCGTACGGGCCGTCTGATTCCGCGCGGCCGCGTGTCTCAAATCGTAGGACGAGGCGGCGGGACAGGCGGTGAGATATGCCACAGGACTAGTAGTTAAAACGTATACGAACCTTCGGCGAGTGTCGGCAAGTCACCCTCGCCCGGGGACGGGTCGGACGAATTGTTTCGGCCCCGCCGGCGCGCACGGAAACGCCGCAGGGGGCGCAGATTCCGGGGATGGCGGGCGGCGGGGGGATGTCTTTCAGGTCATCTCGCACCTGTCCTCCACCGCCCGGCCGAACCGACGCGTGAGCAACAGAACCGAACCATCGCGCCCATCAACCGCGTGGACAAGCTGCACATACAGCACATGTCGCTCGATTGGCTGCGCTTTGCGCCCGCTGTATGTTTCGAGGTGCAACAAACCGAGCGCTGTGTCAGCGAGAGGGAGACCCCCCATGAACGACGCCTCGCGTCAGCAGAGTTGGAAGATCCGGACGGAATTACCCGTCGAGTACGAGATAGTCGAATCCCATGGGCTGCTGAAGCCGGAAAACCCGGAACTCCTCACCATTCCCGGTGGCGGCCGCGGGTCGGGAACCCGACTTGTCATCCTCGACCATTCCGTCGACGAGTTGTACGGCGCCGAAGTTCGCGCCTATTTCTCGACGAATGAAGTGAAAGTCGATTATCTGACGCTCCCCGGCTCGGAGGAGAACAAGTCCATCGAGCGCGTTCTGGAAGTCGTCAACAAACTCAACGAGGTGGGCACCAACCGGCTCAGCTCGCCACCGATCGTCATCGGCGGCGGCGTCGTGGCCGACGTCGTGGGGCTCGCCGCGAGCCTCTACCGGCGCGGCATCCCGTTCGTCCGGGTACCCACCACCCTCCTCGGTCAGGTCGACGTCAGCGTCGCCGCCAAGTCGGGGATCAATTACGGCGGATATCGCAACCGGCTCGGTGCCTACACGCCTCCCCCGCGGACCCTGATCGACCGCTCCTTCCTCGCCACCGTCCCGGACCGGCAGCTGCGCAACGGCATGGGCGAGATCTTCAAGATGGCTCTGATCAAGGACGTACGACTCTTCGAACTCCTCGAGGAATACGGCGCTGAGCTGATCGAGACGCGCTTCCAGGACCCCGAGCCGGGCAGCGAGGGACTCCCGGGAACCGTGGCCGACGAGGTCATCGGCCGCGCCATCGCGGGAATGGCCGAGGAACTCCAGCCCAATTTGTGGGAGAAGGACCTCAAACGTTCCGTCGACTACGGACACTCCTTCTCGCCGCTGGTCGAGATGCGGGCCCTTCCCGAACTGCTGCACGGCGAGGCCGTGGCCATGGACTGCGTCTTCTCCGCGCTCATCGCCGCCGGCCGGGGCCTGATCGACGGCGACCAGTTCGAGCGCATCGTCGCCGTCGCACGGCGCATGGGCCTCGCACCGTCGCACCCGCTCTTCTGCGACGTCGCACTCGTCCTGGAGGGCCTCGCGGACACCGTGCTGCACCGCGACGGCATGCAGAACCTGCCGATGCTCACCACGATCGGCGAGGTGTGCTTCCTCAACGATGTGACGGAGGCCGAGATCGAGCGTGCCTGCGACGGCATGGGCCGCCTGCTGGGCACGGACGCCGGCCGGCCGGGCCGGCCCGTCGGGGCGGACCGATGAGCGACGGCGCCCCCGATCCGGCCTCGCCGGAGAAGGCGGTCGTGGTCGTCACCGGCGGCAGTGCGGGCATCGGCCGCGCGTCCGCGGTCGCCTTCGCCGAGGCCGGGATGCGCGTCGTCATCGCGGCCCGGAGCGAGGAGCGGGGCGCCGAGGCCGAGCGGGAGATCCTGGAGCGGGGAGGCGAGGCGTACTTCGTCCGCTGCGACGTCACCAGTCCCGCCGAGGTCGAGGGCCTGTTCGCCCGGGCCGTCGAGCGGTACGGCCGGGTCGACTGCGCCTTCAACAACGCCGGGATCCCCGGCGACGGACGTCTCGCCGATCTGACTCCCGAGGACTTCGACCACACCTTCGCCGTGAACACCCGCGGGTTGTGGTTGTGCATGCGCGAGGAACTGCGGATCATGTCCGCGCAGGGCGGCGGCAGCATCGTCAACAACACCTCGGTGCACGGGATCCGGACCGTCTTCCCCGGCATCGGCGCGTACGTCGCCTCCAAGCACGCCGCTGTCGCGCTGACCCGCATGGCGGCCGTCGAGCACGCCCACGAGGGCATCCGCGTCAACGCCGTGGCCCCGGGGCCCATCGAGTCCGACATGCTGGCCGCCTCCGAGGCGGCCGTGGGCGGGGCGACCACGTGGCGAGGCCTGATCCCGTCAGGCGAGATCGGTACCCCGCGCCAGGTGGCCGACGTGGCGCTCTGGCTGTTCTCCGCCTCCTCCTCGTATGTCAACGGGCAAGTCATCGGCGTCGACGGCGGATTCCTCGCGACCTGACGCCCGACGTCCCTCCCCCTGCTCAGTGCAGTGAAGGAACACCATGGAAAGTTTCAGCACCTACGACTACATCGTGGTCGGTGCGGGCGCGGCCGGCAGTGTCGTCGCCGCCCGGCTGAGTGAGGACCCGGGCCGCAGCGTCCTGCTCCTGGAGGCCGGCCCGGCGGACACCGACCCGCGCATCGCCCGGCCCGCGTCCTGGCCGTCGCTGCTCGGCGGCGAGCTGGACTGGCGCTATCGCACCGTCCCCCAGTCCGCCCTCGACGGCAGACGTCTCGCCTGGCCCCGCGGCCGGGTCGTGGGCGGATCCGGCGCCATCAACGCGATGGTCCACATCCGTGGCGCCGCCTCCGACTTCGACGCCTGGCAGCGCTGGGGCGGCGAGACCTGGAACGCCCGCCACTTCCTCCCCCACCTGGAGGCCCTGGACGGCCCCGCCGAAGAGGCGCCGTACGGCAAACTGCCCGTGGCGGAGAACACCGAGCCCCATCCCTTCGCCGCCGCGTTCGTCGAGGCGGCACAGAAATACGGGCTGCCCGGCAACCCCGATTTCAACGCCGGCCGGCAGGAGGGCGTGGGCCTCTACCGCACCACACGCACCGCCGCCGCCCCCGGCGAACCGGCCCGCCGTGGCAACACCGCCCGCACCCATCTGGGGCCCGCCCTCGAACGTCCCAACCTCACGCTCGTGACGGACGCGACCGCGCACGGCCTCCTGCGGGAGGGCGACCGCGTCACGGGCGTTCGCGTCCGGCACCGCGGCGCGCTGACCTCCGTACGGTGCACCACCGAGGTCGTGGTGTGCGCGGGAGCCGTCGCCGCCCCCCAGTTGCTGCTGCTCAGCGGCATGGGTCCGGCCGACGAGCTGGCGGCGCTGGGCATCCCCGTGGCCGTGGACCTGCCGGGTGTCGGCGCCAATCTCCACGACCACGTACAGGTCTCGCTCGCCTACGACACCACCGAGGGCCACCCCGTCGCCGACTTCTCCAATCTCGGCGAGGCCGGCGGCTTCGTGCGCCTGGACGGCTCGGCGGAAGCGCCCGAAATACAGCTGTCGTTCGCCCCCATGAAGGACCTGAACAACGCGGCCCGCCTCGGTCACGGCTTCACCATCGGCCCCGGCGTCACCCGCCCCCTCAGCCGCGGCCGGCTCACCCTGGCCTCCGCCGACCCCGACGCGCATCCCCTGATCGACCCGGCCTACCTCACCCACCCGTCCGACGTCGACGTCCTGGTGGAGGGGGTGCGCATCGCCCGTGACATCGCCGCCACCGACCCGCTGGCCGGCCTGACCACCGGAAGCGCCCCGCTCGGCGCCACGGCCACCCGCCGCGAGCTGGAGGCGTTCGTGCGCGCCAACGCCCAGACACAGTTCCACCCGGTCGGCACCTGCCGGATCGGGCTCGACGGGGACGGCGGTGCGGTCGTCGACCCGAGGCTGCGGGTGCGCGGCACGAGCGGCCTGCGCGTGGCCGACGCCTCCGTCATACCCCACATGATCACCGGCAACATCCACGCGGCCGTGGCCGCCGTCGCCGAACGCGCGGCACGGTTCATCCAAGAAGACAACGCATGAGGCAGGACCGAGCATGACGGCACAACACCGGCACCACACCCTTCGCTGGGGCGTCCTCGGCGCCACCTCCTACATCGCCACCCATCTGATGCCGGCCATCGCGGCCACACCCGGCTGCGCGCTCACGGCCGTGGCCAGCCGCCCCGAACGGGCGGCCGCCGCCGCGGAACTCGGCCGCCCCTTCGGGGCCACCGCCCATCAGGACTACGCGGCGCTCCTGGCGGACCCCGCGATCGACGCCGTATACATACCGCTGCCCAACACCGACCACGTCGACTGGACCCTGCGGGCCCTGGCGGCCGGCAAGCACGTCCTGGTCGAGAAGCCCATGGCGATGGACGAGGACGGCTGCGCACGGATCGAGAAGGCGGCCGAGGCGGCGTCGAGGACCGTGATGGAGGCGTTCATGTACCGCTTCCACCCGCAGCAGCGGCGCGCCGCAGAGATCCTCGCCTCCGGCGAGATCGGCGAACTGCGACTCGTACGGGCCTCCTTCGCCTTCCGCATCGAGAGCGGCAGCGGCAACATCCGGCTGGATCCCGCCCTGGGCGGCGGAGCCACCTGGGACGTCGGCTGCTATGCCGTCGACGCCCCCCTGCTGTTCTTCGGGGAGGCACCCCGGCGGGTGACGGCCCACTTCAGCAACCGACCGGGCCTCACGGTCGACACCAGCGCGGTCGCGACGATGGACTTCGGTCAGGGGCGCTCGGCGGTCGTCGACTACAGCATCGACTACGGCCCCCGCGCCGCGTACGAACTCCAGGGAACCCGCGGCACCGTCATGGTGCGCAACGTTTGGGCCATGGACGGTGAGGACGGTGTCGTCACCGTCCTCACCCAGGACGGCGTCCGCGAGGAGACCGTCCGGGCGGCCAACCACTACCAGCTGCAGGTCGAAGCGTTCGCGCGGGCCGTGCGCGACGGCGTCCCCGCACCTATGTCGCTCTCCGACTCCCGGCGCACGGCCCGCGTGGGCAGCGCGCTGGTGGCGTCCGCGGCCGCCGGCGGCACCGCCGTGGACACCTCGGAAGACACCTCGGGGGCCCGGTGACCTCGACGAGATCACCGGCGGCCACCCGCACGCTGACCGTCTGCGTGGCGTCCATCGGGGGGCTGCTCTTCGGTTACGGCACGGGCGTCATCGCCGGCGCCCTGCCGCTCGTCACCGACGACTACGGCCTGTCGTCCTGGGCCCAGGGCGCCGCGGTGTCCGCCGCCCTGCTGGGAGCCGCGCTGACGGCCCCCAGCAGCGGGCGGCTGGCGGACCGCTTCGGCCGGCTCCCGGTGATCGGTGCGGCGGCAGCGGTGTACGCGACGGGCACTCTCGCGTCCGCGGCCGCCACCGGCACCGGGCTGCTCCTCACGGGGCGCTTCCTCGTCGGCCTGTCTCTGGGCGCCACGTCGTTCGCGGTACCCCTCTACATCTCGGAGATCGCGCCGCCGGCCCGCCGGGGAGCGCTGGTCACACTCAATCAGCTCATGATCACGATCGGGCTGCTGCTGTCCTACGTCGTCGCCTACGCGCTGGAACCGTCCGGAGCCTGGCGTGCGATGCTGGCCGTGGGCATCGTGCCGGCACTCCTCCTGCTCGCCGGGATGTTCCTCGTCCCGGAGTCCCCGGACTGGCTGCGCAGCCGCGGACACAGCGCCCGGGCGGCGCGGGCGGCGGCCCGGCTCGGCATCGAGGCGGGAAGCGCCCCGGCGGGAGAAGGCCCGGCGCCGGAGGGGGGCGCGACGGAGGGCCGGGCGGGCGGCGCCGGACTGCGGTCGGCGTGCGCGCGGGCCGGTCGCCGATGGGTCGCGCTGGGCCTCGCCATCGCGATCCTGGTGCACCTCACCGGCCTGAACACGGCCATCTACTACGCGCCGACGATCCTCGCCTCCAGCGGCCTCACGTCGGCCGGGGGCATCATCGGCTCGATCCTGGTGGGCGCGTGCAATGTCGCGGCGACGGTGATCACGGTGCTGTTCCTGGACCGCTGGGGACGGCGACCACTGATGATCGGCGGCCTCGTCGTGATGGCGGTCACCGCGCTCGGTGTCACCTTCGCCGGTCTCCTCGGCCAGGAGGGCGCCGTCACCGCCCTGCTGCTGTGCGTCTTCATCACGGCCGGTGCGGTCGGTCCCGCCGCCGTGTTCTGGGTGTACATCTCCGAGATCTATCCCTCGGAGGCACGAGGAGCGCTGATGAGTGTCGCCACCGCGGCCCACTGGGCGGCCGACTTCGTGGTCGCCACGACGTTCCTGCCGCTGGTCCAGCAGTTGTCACTGGCCGGGACGTTCGCCCTGTACGCGGCCGTCACGGGCGCGTCGGCGCTGGCACTGGCCCGGTGGATGCCCGAGACGCGGGGTAGGCCACTGGTGTCGACGGCCCGCCCGGTGACCGCCGCCTACCACGCCGACTGACAGCCGCCGCCGAACTCCCCCTCCCCCACCACCTCCGAGACCCCTGTCCGAGATCCCGATCCCGGGCCCGCACATACCGTACTCAGAACCAGAAAGCGTCTCTCGCATGCACCCCGATCTCGCCCCCCGCCACGCCAACTGCCTGCTCTTCGACTGGGACGGCACCCTCGTCGACAGCCAGTACGCCAACTACCGGGCCATGGCGGCCGTACTGTCCACCGAAGGCGTCGACCTGGAACAGGAGTGGTTCGACGCACGCACGGGCCTGTCGTCGGCGGAGATGATCCGCACCCTGGTCGACGAGCGCGCTCTCAGCCTGTCCCGCCCCGTGGAGGACCTCGTCGCCGACCGCGACCGGATGTTCCTCGAGAACGCCCACACCGTGCGCCCGCACCCGGAGGTGCTGCGGATCGTCGAGGCCATGCACGGCCGGGTGCCCATGGCGGTGGCGTCCGGCGGAGCTCGCCACGTCATCGAGGCGACCCTGCGCCACCAGCCGTTCAGCGAGCACTTCGACGCCCTGGTGACCCGGGACGACGTCGACCGGGGCAAGCCCGCGCCCGACATCTTCCTTCGCGCGGCCGAACTGCTCGGAGCCCACCCCTCCCGCTGCACGGTCTACGAGGACAGCGACGAGGGCATCGAGGCGGCCCACGCGGCGGGCATGACGGTCATCGACGTGCGGCCCTACACCGGCCTTCGCTCCCGGTCCGGCGCCTGAGCACCGTTGGGTCGCAGAGCCGTCAGGGGCGCAGCGGAGCTCGCCGGGGAGTGCGTCAGTCGTGCCCGTCGCCCCGCGACCGGCCGCAGGCTGCGACCGGCCCCCGGCCCGCCGGGTTTCTCCTCGGCGGGCCGACGTGTCTCAGGGGTGGTTCAGAACCGCGGCCGGTGTGGTACGTGCTGGGACGCCGGCCACAGCAGCGGGGGCGGCCACCGTGCGCCGGTGCCAGCCACGGGCGGCGTGAGTTCCGGGCCCGGGATCGTCGAGCAGGGGCGGCAGGACCGCGCCGTGGATGTCGACGTCCCTCGGCCGTCGAAGAAATCGGCTTCCTTCCTCTGGTTCGGCCAGTGAACTATCCTCCACGAATGACTCTGGGTGGGTCAGGACCACAGGGAGGCGCCATGCCGGACGGCGTGACCACCGCGGCTCCGGCCGCCGCGGCCACCGACGAATCGGTGGCGACACTGGAGCGCGGCCTCACCGTGGTACGGCTGCTCGCCTCCGAGCGGACCGGCCGTATGAGCCGCGCCGACCTGGCGCGCGCCACCGGTCTGGCCCGGGCCACCGTGGACCGGGTTCTGTCGACGCTGACCCACCTCGGCCATCTCCGGGCCGAGGGCCAGGACGTGCTCCTGGCTCCACGGCTTCTGCAGCTCGGCAACGCCTACCTGGCCGCGAGCGCCCTGCCCGACGCCCTCGGCCCCCTCGCCCAGCGGCTCGCCGACGAACTCGACGAGTCGGTCTCCCTGAGCGTGCCCGACAGCGACGGGGCACGGTTCGTCGTCCAGTGCCCGAGGCGGCGGGCCATGACCGTGACATTCCACGTCGGGGACGTGATCCCCGCCGAGCGGTGTGCCGCCGGTGCGTTGTTCGCGACCGGGTGGACACGGGAGGAGTGGGAGGCCTGGCGCAAGCGGGTCGAGAGCGACCCCCATGCCACCGGATTCCCGGCCCTGCCCCCCGGTGGCGGCCTGCACGCCGTCACCGCGGAGGACTTCGCCGCCCGTGTCGCCGGCACGCGGGACACCGGCCTGGCCGTCGACGACCAGCTCGTGGAACAGGGTCTTGTCGGGGTCGCTCTGCCGGTCCACGGACCGGACGGCAAGATCCTCTGCGCGCTGAGCGTGGTCAGTCACACCAGCCGGCACACCGCCGAGGAACTCGCCGCCCGTGCGCTGCCCCGGCTGCGCGACTGTGCCGACGCCATGCGCGAAGCCTTCGACCGGTGCACCGCGGGGGCGCCGTCGCAGGCTCCGCCCACCGTCCCGTCCCCTCTCGACGCCGCTCATCTGCGCGCCGCCAAGGACGCCTTGGGCCGTGACTTCCTCCAGTCCCTCGCACGGGGACTCGCCGTACTGACGTCACTGCGCGTCCCGGGGGGCCTGACGCTCTCCGAGGCGGCCCGGGCCACGGGCCTGTCCCGGGCGACCGCCCGGCGCTGTCTGCTCGCCCTGCGCCACCTCGGATACGTCGCGCAGGGAGCCGGTGAGGGTCGCTTCGTCCCCCTGCCGAGGGTGCTGGAGCTGGGCTACGCCGCCCAGGCGAGGATCACGTTCGAGCGCCTCGCCACCCCTCACCTCGCGGATCTGGTACGGCGGGTTCACGACTCCGCCTCCATCGCGGTGCTGGACGGGGACGACATCCGCTACGTGGCCCGCGTCGCGGCGACACGCGTCATGGCCGTCGATCTCGGCGTCGGGACGCGCCTGCCGGCGTACGCCACCGCAATGGGGCGCGTGCTTCTGGCCGGACTGGCCGACGAGGACGTGCGCGAGCGCGTCTCCCGCGCGGACCGCGCGCCGCTGACCCCTCACACGCTCACCGGTGTCGCAGCGCTGTGCACGGTCGTGACCTCGGTGCGGCAGGACGGCTTCGCCCTCGTGGACCAGGAACTGGAGGAAGGTCTGCGCTCCCTGGCCGTCCCCGTCCACGACCGCGAGCAACGTGTGGTGGCGGCCCTCAACGTCGCCGCGCACGCCGCCCAGCGCACACCCGACGAGCTGCGCGAAACCGTCCTGCCCGAGCTCCTCGCGACGGCTCGGCGCATCGAGACCGATCTCGCTGTCGCCACCGAGCGACTGCGCTCGGCGGCCCCCGCCTGAGCGGCTGTCCGGTGCTCACATCCCCCGCCACGGACCGGGTGGCCGTCCCCTGGTGAACCAGCTCGGCGGTGCGCCCGTCAGACGTGTGATCGTGCGCCGCACCTCCCGGTTCAGGATCTCCACATCGGTGTCCACGTCGGCGAACACCACCAGGAGGGCATCGGTCGGCAGGGCGTGGATCGAAACGTGATACTCGGTGAAGCGGATCGCGGTCTGCCGGAACTCTCCGCCGACGACCTCGCGCGACATGCGGCGGGCCACGCCGATCGCGGCCGACGCGAGGCTCGCCAGAACCGCGACGCTTTCCGCGGAAAGGGCGGTGGTGTCGGCCGTCACCGACATGCCGTCCGTGCCCACGAGAGCCGTTCCGGTGACGCCTGGAACGCGTTCGCGCAGGTCGAGCAACGCCGCCTCCAGGGCCTTGCCGCGCACCTGTCCTCCCTCGGGTCATGGGCTGGTTGCCGGACTGTGCCTCATGGGGCGCTGCGTATGGTGACGTCGTCGAGCGCCCAGTACCAGTCGTTGCGGGCGTCCTTGAGGCGGAACGTCACCTGGGCGGTGCGGGCGCCCGGCGGGACGGCGACGGAGAGTCGCTCCCGCACGTCGAACCGGTCAGCGGCATAGACCTTCACGAGTCGGCCGGGCCCTCCGTCGAACGACACGAACACCTCTCCCCGCTGCTCGGCTTCCTGCTGGTAGTGAGTGTCGTACTCGATCGTGAGCCGCGTACCGGAAATCCCGCAACGGGGCGACACGAGCGCGGAGTCGAAGACGCTGTACGACGACGGCTCGCCCACGTCGTCCCACTCGTCCGGGTCCGCGACCGCGATCACCCCGTCGCCGAGCGAGAAGTCCTCCCGGTACTGGTCCGATTCCGTGCTCGTCCAGAACTCCATGGTGGTGAGCGCCCAACCACGCCACTCCGTTGTGCCGTTCTCGGGCATCCGGGAATTGTCCACCGTCCACCCGGCCCCGAAATCGTGGGTGAACCCCAGAACGGAGGACGGGATGTCCTTCTCGTCGTACGCCGGACGCAGTTCCCCGTGCGCGGCGTGGAATCCGGGGCACGGGGGCTGCGGGCGGGACCGTGACGGAGTCGGCGACGGGAAGGGGGCAGGCGGGCGCCGCTCGGTGGGGGAAGATGTCGGCGACGAGGTGGGTGACGGTGCGGCCGTGGAGCGGGCGGGTGGGGTGCCGATGGCCTGTGCGGTCCTGTCGGGGGCGGTCTGCGGAGCGCGCTGGAGCGGCTGATCGTCGGTTGCCGCTGTGCGCCAGAGCACCGCCGTGGCGACGAGGGCGGCAGCGCACACGGGGAGGGTGAGCGCCCGCCACGGTGAGCGGGTGGAGGCAGCCGTCGCCGCGGGAGACGGTTCCTCGGCGCGTTGCGTACGCGTCGCGACGTAGGCCGTGCCCGCCCACTGGAGCAGGGCCGACGCGAGGAGCGGACGAAAGCGTGCTCCGAGGTCCGCGAGTTCGTTCAGCGCCCGCCGGCAGCGGGCACAGTTCTCCACGTGGTCGTCGAGGCCCGGGTCGGCGCGGCCTCCGCTGCGGCGCACGGCCGCGTCGAGGAGGGCGCTGAAGCGCCGGCAGTCGTCGCCACCGGGGGTGCGTTCGCGGTGCAGGGCCAGATATCTGTCGCACAGTCCGTCGCGAGCCCTTGCGGCGATCGACGTGACCCCGCCGGGCCCGAGGCCCAGGAGTGCGCCGACGGTCTCCGACGGGTCCTGCTCGACGGCCGTGTGCCAGAGGGCGGCCTGTTGGCGTTCGGGCAGGGACAGGAAGGCCGCGCGTATGAGCCCGCGTTCCTCCGGACGTTTCGCCGCGTCCTGTGCGGCCCACTCCTCGAACTCGGGAGAGAGGTCGCCGCGCCGTTCGCCGGTGGCCCAGTGGGCGCCGGTCTCGCGGACGACGGTCAGCAGTCGCGTCCGCCAGGCGTCCTCGGGGCCCTGCCCCGACCGTACGGCCTCAAGGACACTGGCGAGAGCCGCGGACCCGAGTGCCTCGGCGGACTGCCGGTCCCGGCAGCACAGGGTGGCGTAGGCCAGGACCGCAGACCAGTGCCTTCGACGCAATTCGGCCACTGCCTCGTCGGCCGTTCCCTGGCGGACGACTGCCGCCAGTTTGGCATCTGACCAGGCTTTTTCTTGGGCATCCAACGTAACCCGCCTAGCTGTTCTGACCTCAGTTCAAGCCACTTCCGGGGGTCACCCTCTCATGATCGTAAGCATCCGCGTAACCAACGGGACAACAAAGGACGACCAGTTCGGCATCGGCCCCCGACGCGGCTTCCGCGCGAGCTGAAGACGGTCGGCCGGCGGCGCAACCGAGAGGGTTCGCCCTTCAGGACGGCATCGACGTGTGCGACGGAGCCGTCGGCGCCGCCGCCCGCGCCACGGTGGCGGCAGCCGAAGGGCGAGCCGGACGCACGCACTTGGGCGGGCGGACCCGGCGGAGCTCCCCGCACCCGTGCCTCGCGTGCGGATACCCCGGGTCGCGTTCGTCGACAGCCCCGGACGTCAGCTCGGCGGCGACCCGAGCCGCCGGACCGTCGCACCACGGTCGGTGCGCGCCCGCAGGACGTGCACGCGCGGCATGTCGTCCAGGCACACGGGCGCCCGGTCCGCTCCTTCCGGAGCGACACGAGGACCGGTCCGCGACACGGTCACGGCCCCGGCCGTATTCGATGGCACATCCCAGGGCTGAGCTGCGACGATCAAGACATGTCACGCACATTCGAGGAACTGGTCGTCGAGGCCGGCACCGTGTCGGTGGAGGGCTGGGACTTCTCCTGGCTGGACGGACGGGCCACCGAGCAGCGGCCCTCATGGGGATATGGACGCATGATGGGTGAACGGATGGCGCGCGCTTCCGCGGCGCTCGACATTCAGACCGGCGGTGGGGAGGTCCTCGCCGGGGTCGCGAAACTCCCCACCCTGACGGTGGCCACCGAGTCCTGGCCGCCCAACGTCGCCAGGGCGACGGCGCTGCTGCGTCCGCGCGGAGTGGCGGTCGTCGCCGACGAGGACGAGCCGCCGCTGCCGTTCGCCGACGACGCCTTCGACCTGGTGGTCAGCCGCCATCCGGTGACGACCTGGTGGATGGAGATCGCCCGGGTCCTTCAGCCAGGGGGCACGTACTTCTCCCAGCAGGTGGGGCCGGCCAGCGTGTTCGAGCTCGTCGAGTACTTCCTCGGACCGCAACCGCCCGAGGTGCGGCGCAAGCGCCATCCCGACGACGCCCGGGCCGCCGCGCGGGCCGCCGGGCTCGAGGTCACCGACCTGCGCGCGGAATCCCTGCGTACCGAGTTCTTCGACGTCGGAGCGGTGATCTACTTCCTGCGGAAGGTGATCTGGATGGTTCCCGGCTTCACCGTCGACCGGTACCGGGACCGGCTGAGGCAGTTGCACGAGCGCATCGAGGCCGAGGGCCCGTTCGTCGCGCACACCACACGCTTCCTGATCGAGGCGCGCAAGCCGGCCTGACGCAGGCCCGTGCCGAGCCTGGTCCGGAATGTTCGAAGGAGACATGCCTCCGCGGCGTCGCCTGAAAGGTCTCGGGCCGCACGCGCCGATCGCACGGGGTCAGCGCTGGTAGACGCCCATCAGGGTGCCGGCAGCCAGTTGGCCGTCCGCCACGGCGGCGTGCACGTCGTCCGCCGTCGCGTCGTCGGGGATCGAGACCGGCTGCGACAGGGCGTAGAGGCGGAAGAAGTAGCGGTGGGCCTTGTCACCGGCCGGAGGGTGGGGGCCTCCCCAGCCGGAGCCCCCGTAGCCGTTGCGCCGCTCCCGTCCGCCGGGCGGTGTCTGCCCCGCGGCCACACCGCCGCTCGCGGGATCGATGCCGGTGACCAGCCAGTGGAGGAACGTCCCGCTCGGCGCGTCCGGGTCCTCGCACAGAAGTACCAATTCGGCGGCGTCGTCGGGCACGCCCGACCAGGTCAGGTCGGGCGACACGTCGTCGCCTTCCTTGGCGTAACGGCGCGGGATGGAGGCGCCTTCGTCGAATGCGGTGGTTCTGAGCTCGATTCCAGCCATGGGGGCGTCATACCCCGGGTGGCTGCCGCACCGCGGAACGTACGCGCACATACACGCGTCTGGCGCAGTCAGTGGGTGGCCGCGCCACCGGGCCACCATGTGATCCGGGCGCGGAGAGGTGTGTGATCGGATACGACTCGGCCGGCGCCGGCCCTCCGGGGCGGTCGGGCGCGGTGCCCCGCGGAGTGCGATGTGATCGTGCCGTGGGCCTGCGCTCGGGCGCCCCGTGTGAGTGAAGGGCGAGGGCCGCCCGCCAGGTCGCGCGCGCTGTGACGCAGCCCCTGGCACGCCCAGGCCCCACGGCCGCCGCCGCGCACGAGCGTCGCGCCGGGAACCACCGCCGCGCAGGGCGACCTCAATTCCTTGACTTCGAGGACATCGGCGAACAGGAAGCTGCCGAACACCACGGCAACGATCGACGCACCGGGGGTGATCTCCCTGGCAGTGAGTTCCAGCCCCCGCCCGACCGCCCCGTCGGTGTCCCCCGTGCGCAGCCAACTCCTCGCGGACACGGCGCACGAGGAACACCTCGTCATGCACGCGACGGCACTGGCCCGGCGTGCCGTCACGTGGGTCGCCGACCCGTCTCCGGTGAGGCACACACCGGGCGGGTGTGGCCGCTTCACCGCGTCCGGGACCGGCCCCATGGCACGCTCGGCAGGCGCTCCACCACTGTGCCCAGCACGCGTTCGAGGGGGAAGTAGCCGACGTCGCGCGAGTCGTAGCTGTTGGAGGGGTTGTCGCCGAGGAGGACGAGCCGGCCGGGCGGCACGGTGGGACCCGCCGTACGGTCGAGGGCCGGTACACGCTCCAGTGGGGCCGGGTCGCCGGGGACCGCGGCCACACGTTTGATGATCCACTGCCTGGCCGCCACCGACCGGGGGGAGTCCGCGCGGGCCACCGGCGGCAGGGGCCGGCGCGCGCCGGGTCCGGGGCGCTCCAGGACGACCACGCGGCCCACCGCGATCGGGCCGCCCCGGCGTACGAGGACCCGGGCACCGTCCTCGTACCCCGGTGCCATGCTGCTGCCGAGCACCGTCACCCGGACCACGGTGTACCGCAGCAGTCCCGCGACGCCCGCCAGGGCGATCCCGGTGACGGCCACGGTCCGGTACGTGCGACGCTTCACCTGCGGCCCGTCCCCTCGGCACCGGGGCGGCTGTCATGCGGTCCGTAGCCGGACGCCTGGAGGGCGAACAGCCGCGCGTACTCCCCGTCCGCCGCCATGAGCGACGCGTGGCAGCCTCGCTCGACGACGCGTCCCGCCGCCAGCACCACGATCACGTCGGCCTCCCGGACCGACCCGAGCCGGTGGGAGATCAGCAGGCTGGTCCGGCCGCGCCGGTGTGTCCGCAGCGCCTGCTGCATCTCCGCCTCCGCCTGCGCGTCGAGCCCGGAGGACGGTTCGTCGAGGATCATCAGGTCCCGCTCGTCCCGCAGGAACGCCCGGGCCAGCGCGAGCCGTTGCCACTGCCCGCCGGAGAGTACGACACCGGTGGCCGGGTCGCCGTCCTCCGACGTCATGGGGAAGCGGCGGGACAGGAGCGTGTCGTACCGCCGCGGCAAGGTGACCAGTTTGCGGTGGATGCCCGCCCGCTGCGCCGCCCCCCGGATCCGGTCCGCGTCGTCGAAGGCGTCCAGATCCCCCAGTCCGATGTTTTCCGCCGCCGTCATGTCGTACGCCATGTAGTCCTGGAACGCCGCTCCGATCCGGGTCCGCAGGCGAACCGGGTCGACGTCGCGCAGGTCGACGCCGTCCCACAGGATCGCGCCGTGCGTCGGGTCGTAGAACCGGCAGAGCAGCTTCACCAGGGTGGACTTGCCGGAGCCGTTCAGACCCACGAGTGCCAGCGCCTCCCCGTGCCGCAGCCGGAGACTGACTCCGCGCAGGACCCACGGGTGCTCGTCGGAGTAGCGGAACCATACGTCCCGGAATTCCACGCCCTCGCGCAGCGCGGGCAGTGGTGCGGGAGCGGCGGCGACCGCCAGATCCGGCTCGCAGCGCACGATGTCCAGGTAGTGCTCGAACAGCATCAGTGCTTCGTGGGAGCCGGCGACGTGCCCCGCGACGGCGGTGAGCGAACCCTGTACGCCCGCCACCGCGGCGATGAAGATCGCGATGTCGCCCACCGAGAGGTGCCCGGACCGCGCCGCCGTGACGGCCCACACCACCCCGCCGCCCGAGACCAGCGCGGCGAGCAGCGCCAGCGCCGACTGGACCAGAGCGTCCCGCCGTTCCAGCAGCGCCTTGGCCGCGTTGGCGGTGCGCCGGTCGGTGAGCATCCGGCCCTGGAGAAAGGCCCCGATGCCGAACAGCCGCACCTCCTTGGCCGCTTCGACGGTCGACAGCAGTTGGCTGTAGAAGATCTCGCGCCGTTCGGTGGGCCCGAGGTCCCAGTGCAGCCGGGCCCGTTGCCGGGACAGGGCCAGTTCGGCGACGAGCGCGGGCACCCCGGCCGCCAGTACCAGTACGGTCATGGCGGGGCTGAGGACGAAGAGGGAGCCCAGGAATCCGGTGACCGTGATCGCGGCCTGGGCCAGTCCCAGGATCCCGTTGACCACTTGGCCGGGGCCGATGGCGCTCGCGTGCTGCGCCAGCCGCAGCCGGTCGAGGAAGACGGGGCTCTCGAACCGTTCCAGGCCCGCGAACCCGTTGACGGCCGTGAAGAGCCGGTCCTGTGTCAGCAGGCCGATCGCCCGGTCCAGCTGTGCCCGCAGGTACTGGTTCGTGTGCGCGGTCACCGCGGTCCCCACCCCGACGCCGGCGAGTCCCGCGGCCGGCCCGACGAGTGCGGCCGTCGACGTGCCGCCGTCCGTCAGGCCGTCCAGAGCGAGCTTGGTCAGCCAGGCCGCCGCCACGGGGTACGCACCCGTCGCGACCGTCAGCAGCACATGGCCGACGAAGACGGCCGGCGCCGCCCGTACCGCCAGGGCGACGGCTGCCACCGCGTGCCGCGGCAGGCTCGCGAGGCGGAACCGGCTGGTCGTCTTCGAGGCCCGGCCGGCGGGGTCCACGTCATGGCCGCCCCGCTTCCGCTGCCGGCCGGGGGGCTCCCCTTCCCCGCCGACGGGCGCTCCCGCGTTCCCCGGGCCGGGGGTGGGGGCCGGGGACCCGGTCATGTGGTCAGGCTGGTGCGGTGGGCGAGCGTCACGTCGTCGTCCACCACGACGAGGCGGCCGGTCGTGTCGCGTTCGGCCCGCAGGACGCTCGGGAAGGCCCGGATCCCCAACGCGGTGCCCAGCGCGCCGCCGGAGTCCTCGACCACGACGTGCGCGACGGGGCTCAGCTCGGCCACGAACCCGGCTGCCGCCCCGGCGTCGCCGACGACGGTCGCGATCACCGAGGACCGGCCGCCGGGATGGCGCCGCGCGTACTCGACGAAGCGGGGCAGCTTGTCCCGGCAGGGCTCGCACGTCGGGGAGAAGAACCCGAAGAGGATCGGGCCGGACAGCAGGTCGCGCAACAGGGGCTCGCCGACAACGGTCGCGGTGTCGAAGTCACCGATTTCTTCGCCGACTTCGAGCCGGACCGGTTCCGCCTGCACGGCTCCGAGCATCTCCGTGTGCTCGCGCAGCCGTTTGACGACGCCGAGGGTGAGGACCAGGTTCAGCGTACCGAGCGTTGCGACGAGGGCCACGACGGCTGTCAGGACGGGCATGGCGGCTCCTTGGCTCTTCGGCTGTTGGTGGCCGTACGGTTTGTCGCACGGCTTGTCGTACGGGTGGACCGCGCCGGCCGGTCAGGCGGACCGGTGGTGCGGACGGTCGGTCGCGCCGGCGTGCCCGGAAGCGGGCAACGGACGGAAGAGGGCGACGAGGTGGTCGATGTGGGTGACCACGGCCCCGGCGATCAGTCCGGCGACCCCGGCCGCCGCCTCACCGCCCGGCCCGGCGTGCGCGGCTGCCGGTGCGGCGAGGGCCCCGGCCAGGGCGACCACGCAGAGCGCGGTGTTGCGCACGATGTGCGCGCTGCCGAGCGGCGTCGTCGAAGGGCCGAAGCAATGGCAGGGAGCGTCGGCTCCCCGGCGTAGGGCCGCCGCGATCCCGGCGGTGAAGGCCGCCAGCAGAGCGGAACCGAGGAGGAATCCGGCCGTCGTGGCCCCCCGCACCGGTACGGCGACCAGGACGCACACGGCCGCCTCTCCGGCGATCACCGTCCCGGCCACCGGGCGGACGAGGACGGACGGCACCACACCCAGGGACCTGACGGAAACGACGAACGCGGTGAACGCAGAGCGTCCGGCGACCTTGCCGACGACGGAAACCAGGAACACCAGTCCCAGCAGTCCGCGGACTCCCGCGACGAGGTACGCGACCAGGTGCTCCATCGATCTGCCTCCGGGCGGGTGGATGTCGGGGCGGAGCCGTGCGGCGGGCGACCGCCCACCGCACGGGCATGACGACGACGGCGGTCAGGCGCAGTGGCCGGAGCCGGGGCGGCAGTTCGCGCAGCGGTGGAACGTCCAGTCGCTGGAGCCGCAACGCGCCTTCCGGTACCACGTGTGCCCGGTGGCCGCGCAGCCGGACGAGGAGTCGCCGCGTACGCACTCGTAGCACATGCAGACCGCTTCGGCGGCGGACGCGGCCACCCGCGGCACCAGTAGGTCCAGCATCCTGCTGCCCAGTCCTTCAAGCCTTGTGAGCATGTCTCGCTCCTTCGCGATCGATGGGAACTGCCGGTCCGGACCCGCGCGGACGGCGGGGACCGGGCTCGCGGCCCCTCGCCGCGAACGGTGCCCCCGCAACGAGAGTGCTGGACGACCGCGGGCCTGTCGTTGTCCCGGAGTGCGGGGTGGTTGTCGGCCCGTGCGGCGCGGCACGCCGGCGGTAGTCGCGCGGCGGCGCCCCGTACGCCGACCGGAAGACCCGGCTGAAGTGCGCCTTGTCCGGAAACCCCCAGCGCGCCGCGATGGAGTGGATCGGCTGTCCGGCCAATCGCGGATCCGTCAGATCGCGGCGGCACCGCTCGAGCCGTTCCTGCCGGATCCAGGCGGCCACGGTCTGGCCGTCCCCCTCGAAGAGCGAGTAGAGGGAGCGGCGGGACAACTGGTGTGCCTCGGCGATGCTTTCCGGGGTGAGCGGATCGGCGAGGTGGTGCCGGATGAACTGCCGGATCTGCGTCCGCAGCGCCCCTCTGCGTTCCTCGGGATCCGGGCTCTCCGCGGCGCCGGACACGCCGCTGAGCACGGACGCGACCAGGCTCGTGGTGACGTCGGCGAGCAGGGGGCCGTCGGCCCGCGCGAACTCGTGTGCACGGCCGGTGATGTCCGCGAGCCAGCGCGCCAGGGCGCCGCCCACTCCCGGGCCGAGAGGCAGGGGGACGGCGTGGAGCCGTCGGAGGGTCGCGGGCGGCAACCGCAGCTGATCGCGCGGGAGCTGCACGATCATGAAAGAGTGGACGCCCGACGGGTCGTCGAACCGTCCACGGTACGGATGGGAACCGTCGAGCAGCATCAACTGCCCCGGGCCCACCCTGATGCGGCGGCGCCCCACGACGAGACCTGCCTGACCTCTCCTCATGTGCACGACGTGCCAGACCCGCGCATCGCTCCCGCGGATGAGCCGCACACTGCGGGCGAAGCCGGTCCGCGGGCACACCAGTGCCGCGACCCACACGCCGCCCAGGTGCAGCCCGCGCACCCCCGCGCGCAGCCGCCTCGACCCGTCACCCCGCGGATCCGGCACGTGCCACAGCCCGCTGATCTCGTCCAGGACCGCACGGTACGGCCCCGGTGACGCGGGCGGATTTCCTTCGGGCATACGTATCCCTCCTGCTCCAGGTGGTGGTGTCGGGCATGCCTCGAGAAGGGGACTTGTG